>CAKVKI010000218.1 GCA_934754975.1 uncultured Alistipes sp.
AACCTCAATTTGCAGGGACGGCGCGACACCGGGGTCTACGGTACGCAGACTTTCGAAGCCTTTTTCGAACGGCTCCAGTCGCTCTATCCCGCTGTCGGATTCGGCTACTTCCAATCCAATATCGAAGGCGAACTGATCGACGCCGTACAGCAGGCCGACGGCGTTTACGACGGTGTGGTTCTCAATGCCGGAGGATACACCCATACCTCGGTGGCGCTGCGCGATGCGGTGTCGGCGGTATCGGTTCCCGTGGTCGAGGTGCATATTTCGTCGATTCTCGCGCGCGAGGAGTTCCGCCACGTCTCGCTGCTGGCTCCCGTGGCCAAAGGCTCGGTCATGGGATTCGGGCTGGATTCCTACCGGCTGGGGGTCGAAGCGCTCCTGTTCGGCGCCGGGAAATAGAAGTCCGCTTCGAACAGCATGCCGTTTGCATACGGTTTTGTGCGGACTGCTGCTTTGGGGAACTCCGGGGTGTGCTGTCCCCGAGCGGGAAACAACGGCCTTTTGCCCTGCAAGCGGCATCGGGTCATTTCCGGGGAGGAAGTTTAGGAGAGGGCCGGACTTGATAAACGCCGCTTCAGGCGGCGATTGCGGCCGGCAGGGCCGGATAATATACTGATCACACAAGAATATTCAATTATATAGCATCATACGTTTATGTACAGAATGAAAAAAACCAAGATCGTTGCGACGATGTCGGACTTCCGCTGCACCGAGGAGTTCGTGAAGAACCTTTACGACGCCGGTATGGATGTGGTGCGCGTCAATTCCGCACACGTAACGGAGGACGGGGCCACGCATATCGTCGAGACCGTACACCGGGTGAATCCGGCCATTCCGATCATGATAGATACCAAGGGACCTGAAATCCGCGTCACGACGATCGCCGACGAATACGGCAACAGCATCAATTTCCGGGCGGGCGACCGGGTCGCCGTGCGGGGTTCGGACGGCAGCGACATGACTACCCGCAAGGTGGTTTATATGAATGTGAAGAGCATCGTGCGCGACATTCCCGTCGGAGCGCGTATGCTGATCGCCGACGGCGAACTGGAGATCCGTGTGGTGGAGAAGACCGACGAGGAGCTGATCTGCGAATTCGTCGTGGGCGGCGCGATGCGTTCGCGCAAAAGCGTGAACGTGCCTTCGGTGTCGATCTCCCTGCCTTCGGTGACGGAGAAGGACCGCCGCTTCATCGAGTGGGCCGTGAATAACGACGTCGATTTTATCGCCCATTCGTTTGTGCGCAGCGCCAAAGATATCAAGGCCGTGCAGGACATCCTCGATGCCCACGGCAGCAATATTAAGATCATTTCGAAGATCGAAAACCAGGAGGGACTCGACAACATCGACGAGATTATCGAAGCGTCGTACGGCATCATGGTGGCGCGCGGCGACCTGGGTGTGGAACTTCCGGCCGAAGCGATTCCCAACACCCAGCGGCGTATCGTCGAGAAGTGTATCTGTGCCAAACGCCCGGTGATTATCGCCACGCAGATGCTCTATTCGATGGTCAAGAATCCGCGTCCGACGCGCGCCGAAGTGAGCGACGTGGCGAGCGCCATTTACGAGCGCGTGGACGCCGTGATGCTGAGCGATGAGACCGCCATGGGCGACTATCCCGTGGAGTCGGTCGAAACGATGGCCCGCGTGGCCCGCGAGATCGAGCGCGACGAAACGCATTTCAAGCCGATGATCGACATGGACATGGTCTCGGTGAACCACGAGATCACGGCCCAGCTGGCCCGCTCGGCGGTGCGCGCTTCGACCAACCTGCCGATCAAATACGTGGTCCTCGATACCAAGACCGGACGTACGGGCCGCTACCTTGCGGCGTTCCGCGGCCAGAAGACCGTGATGGCCGTCTGCTACCAGCTCCATGCACAGCGTATTCTGGCGCTGTCGTACGGCGTGGTGCCGATTCTCCGCAACCAGGAGCTGCGCGACAAGTATCATTTCCTGGTCGATGCGCTCGAATTTCTCGACCAGTACCGCAAACTCAGGGGGGAAGACCTGCTGGCTATCGTGGGCGGCAGTTTCGGACCCGACGGAGGTGCGTCGTATGTCGAAATCGCCAATGTGCATAATATCCGCAAGCGCAACGAAGAGATCGTTGCGGCGCAAAAGTGCTAGCAGTTGAAGGGGGAACTCAGGGATAAAGTCGCCCGCGGCGTGGCGTGGAGCATGGCCGAGAAGATCGGTACGATGCTCCTCCAGATGGCCGTGAGCCTTATTATCCTGCGCCTGCTGACCCGCGATATCCTCGGTATCATGGCCATTCCGACGGCCGTGGTGGCCGTGGCGCTGGTGATCGTGGACAGCGGTTTTTCGCAGGCGCTGATCCGCAAGGCGGCCCCTTCGCCGGACGACTACAAATCGGTTTTTGCGTTCAATATCGGGGTGTCGCTGGTGCTGTATGCGCTCTTCGTGGCGCTGGCGGTCCCGGCGTCCCGTTTTTACGACATGCCCCAGATCGCACAGATTGCCCCGGTGCTGTTCCTGCAGCTGCCGATCGGGGCGTTGTGCGCCATTCAGAATACGATCTGCATCCGGCAGTTTCGTTTTGCGCTGTTGTCGAAAGTGACTTTCGTGTCGTGGTTTGTCGCCGGGCTGGCGGCTATCGGCCTTGCGCTGGCCGGATTCGGCATTTGGTGCCTTGTGATCCAGCGCGTAGTGCAGGCGGCGGTGCGTACCCTGCTGCTGTGGTGGCTGAGCGACTGGCGGCCCTGCGGGGTGTGCAGCCGGCAGCCGCTGCGCGAAATGGCGCCTTTCAGCTTCAGCCTGATGGCCACGGACCTGATTTCGACCTTCTACAATAAGATTCCGCAATTCTTCCTCGGGCGGCTTTATCCGGCCGATACGCTCGGATCGTTCGACCAGGCGATCAAACTCAAGGACCAGCCGACGACCTCGGCGATGCAGGCCGTGCAGAGCGTGACTTTCCCGGCGCTGGCCAAAATCAAGGACGACGCTCCGAAGTTCGCCGAGAGCTACCGGCAGGTCGTTATGGTCGTGGCTTACGTCCTCTTTCCGGTCATGCTGGGCCTTTCGGCCGTGGCGCACGACATGTTCGCCGTCCTGCTGGGCGAGGAGTGGATGCCGACGGTGCCTTACTTCGAGACGGTATGTCTGGTAGGGCTTTTCTATCCGATGGCGATAATCGCCTACAACGTATTGAAAGTCAAAAGCGGCGGCGGGTTGATCGTGAAGCTGGAGATCGTCAAGAAGGTGATTATGACACTGGTTTTCGCCGTGACGATTCCGCTGAGCGTGCAGGCCGTGGTGTGGGGACTCGTGGTGATCGCATTCTGCGAAATGGCCGTCAACTTTCTCGCTACTACCAGGTTTACGTCGCTTTCGCCGGGCCGTTTCGTGCGGACGCTGCTGTCTCCGCTGCTGGCGTCTGCTGTGATGTATGCCGTGGTGCGGCTGACTGCCCGTGCGATTCCGGATCATGCCCTGCTGCGGCTGATGGCCGAAGTGGCGGCCGGCATGGGCAGCTATATCCTGCTGTCGGCTCTGTTCCGGCTCGAAGCTTTCCGCGAAGTGGCGGCTATCGTCCGGAAACAGTTTATGCACCGCTGATTTGCGGTCCGCTCTCTGGATATGGAACAGGAGAAGTCCTGAAATATCGGCAAAGATAACCGCCGGTTATACCTTCGGGGCATAACCGGCGGTTTTGTTGTGTTTAGACTGCTTTGTCCCTGCTTTCAGGTTATAACAGGCGCGGTACGGTGCGGGTTCCCGGCTGATTGACCGAAACGATCCGTTCGGGTGCGGTTCGCAGGCCTATTATTCCTTCAGGTTATTGCGGAGGCGATTCAACCGGTTTTTTGTCCTGCATTTCACCGGGCGGATAACTATAAGTTATATCGTGCCGTCGGGGCGGCTGCCGTTCCCGTTTTTCGTATCCGCTCCCTCGCCGTTTTGTCAGGCGTATACCTTCGGAGTAATCGTGCCCCGGAGGACGACCAGCGCGTTGGTAACGAGCGATTCGAGTTCATTCTCGCCCGGGTAGACCGAAATCGGGGCGATGAACGAGCAGAACTCCGAAATGTACTCCACGACGGGCTTGTTGTGGGCGATGCCGCCCGTCAGAATGACGGCGTCCACCCGTCCGCCGAGGGCGGCGGCCATGGCCCCGATCTGCTTCACGATGCCGTAGCACATGGCGTCCTTGACCAGCCGTGCCTTTTCGTCGCCCTGGTCGATACGCTCCATGACCTGCATCATGGAGTTGGTTCCCAGGTGTGCGACCAGGCCGCCCTTGCCGGCCAGCATCTGCTGGATTTCGCGCCGCGTATAGCGGCCCGAAAAACAGAGGTCGGCCAACTCGCCGGCGGGAAGGGTGCCGGCGCGCTCCGGCGCGAACGGTCCGTCGCCGTCGAGGGCGTTGTTCACATCGACGACGCGGCCCTGCTTGTGCGCCGCGACCGAAATGCCGCCGCCGAGGTGGGCGACCACGAGGTTCGCCTTCTCATAGACGATTCCGATCCGGTCGCAGTGCAGGCGGGCCGTGGCTTTCTGGTTGAGCGCGTGGAAGATCGAACGCCGCGGACAGTCGGGATGCCCGCTCAGCCGCGCCACGTCGTCCAGCTCGTCCACGACCACGGGATCGGCGATGTAGGCTTTGACGCCCACGGTCGCTGCGATTCCGTCGGCCAGCAGGCCGCCCAGGTTGGAGGCGTGCTCCATCGTGGCGTGCAGCAGGTCGCGGCGCATGGCGTCGTTGACTTCGTACACGCCGGCGGGGATGGGCTTGACC
>CAKVKI010000219.1 GCA_934754975.1 uncultured Alistipes sp.
TCGGTCTGTCGGGTACCGGCAAGACCACGCTTTCGACCGACCCGAAGCGCGAGCTGATCGGCGACGACGAGCACGGCTGGGACGACGACGGCGTGTTCAACTTCGAGGGCGGCTGCTACGCCAAGGTTATCAACCTCTCGAAAGAGAACGAACCTGACATCTGGAACGCTATCCGCCGCAACGCGCTGCTGGAGAACGTAACGGTAGACAAGAAGGGCAAGATCAATTTCGACGACAAGTCGGTTACCGAGAACACCCGCGTATCGTACCCGATTTACCACATCGACAACATCGTGAAGCCCGTATCGAAGGCTCCGGCCGCCAAGAAGGTGATCTTCCTTTCGGCCGACGCATTCGGTGTGCTGCCCCCGGTTTCGATCCTCAATGCCGAGCAGACCAAATACTACTTCCTCTCCGGCTTCACCGCCAAACTGGCCGGTACCGAGCGCGGCATCACCGAGCCGACCCCGACCTTCTCGGCCTGCTTCGGCGCGGCGTTCCTTTCGCTGCACCCCACCAAGTACGGTGAGGAACTGGTGAAGAAGATGCAGAAGTCGGGCGCCAAGGCTTACCTCGTGAACACGGGTTGGAACGGCACCGGCAAACGTATCTCGATCAAGGATACGCGCGGCATCATCGACGCCATCCTCGACGGTTCGATCGACAAGGCCCAGACCAAGACGCTGCCCATCTTCGACTTCAAGATCCCGACGGCGCTGCCCGGCGTAGATCCCAAGATCCTCGATCCGCGCGACACGTACAAGAACGCCAAGGAGTGGGAGGTGAAGGCCGAGGACCTCGCAAACCGCTTCGTGAAGAACTTCGTGAAGTTCACGGGCAACGAGGAAGGCAAGAAGCTCGTAGCCGCCGGCCCGAAAATCAAGTAATTCCCGATGACTGCGGTGTAAGGCCGCACATCGTCCAGAACGCGGAAGCGGGTGTAGAAATACTCCCGCTTCCGTTTTTTTGCGGTTGTAGCTCTCCGTTTCGCAGGCGGCTCTGTCCGGCATATGGTTTCCCGGCTCGCAGGCAGTCCTGTCCGGCTTTGTAATTTCCCTCTCCGCGGGTAGTCTCGGCCGGCATGTAATTTTTTGCCCCGTAGGTCGTTCTGGGCCGTAGGTCGTCCTGGTCCGCGGGTGGTTTTATTTCGTGGGCGCAGTTTGCCGCCCGGATTATATGCCGGGAACTGGATGAGGCCCCCCCCCTGAAACGCTTCCGGCCCCCCCCCGGTCCGTAACCTGTCCGGGCGCATCCGGTAAAACGAAACGCCCCGCTCCGGAAGAGCAGGGCGTTTATGATTGTTTGCTGCCGGTCGTTTTCCGAAAGCCGTGCTATTTGCTGCAGGAACTGTCTGTGCGCAGTCTCTTGGGCATGAAGATCCGGTAGCCGATCGAGACGCCGATCTTGTTGGGATACCACTCCGACGAGCCGTTGAACGGATCGGGGTTCTCCGGCTGCACCGGACGGTGGGGGTGCATGTCGATCTTGCCGTCGAAACTGTATCCGTTGTAGTGGCTGTCCATCCATGCCCACCCGAAGAAGGCGTCGAGCAGCCACCGCTCCCCGAACTGGTGTTCGTAACCCACGCACAAGCCGATCATCATGCCGTAGCCTTTGCAGTAACGGTCTTCGAATTTCAGCTTCCATCCGTCGATATAGGGCTTCGACATGTCGAAAGCCATCATGCCGATATTGGCGCCCAGATACCAGCCCCGGTTGTGTTCCTTGAAGTAACGCCGGTATTCGCCCATGAAAATAGCGAACGTCATATGCTTCTGGTTGATCGACTTCCAGGGGGAGATCACGATGTCGGTCTGCAGGGTCGATTTGGGCGAGATGGCGAATTCCACGGAGGGGTTCACGACGCCGACCATCGCATAGAGCGCATTGAGTTTGACGTAACCCTGCGATGCGGCGTTCTGTACGCCGGACAGCGAAAACAAGATGATCAGGACCGGGAGCTTGCGGAATAGCTTTTTCATCGGGACGGAAATGTTAGGACGGGCAAATATATGAAAAAATCCGGCCAATATACGAAATCGGCCGGATTTTCATGCGAATGAAACCCTTTCAGACGGTCATAATCTCCTTTTCCTTCTTTTGAAGCGCTTCGTCGAGCAGCTTCGAGAACTTCTCCAGCAGTTTCTGCGACTGGGTTTCGCCGTCCTTCGATTCGTCCTCGGGCATGCCCTCCTTCTGGGCTTTCTTGAATGCCTCGACGGCGTCGCGGCGGGCGTTGCGCAGGCTGATGCGGGCTGTTTCGGCTTCGCCGCGCACCTGCTTTACCAGCTCCTTGCGGCGCTCCTCGGTGAGAGGCGGAATGGTCAGGCGGATCTGCTCGCCGTTGTTCGAGGGAGTCAGTCCGATGTTCGAGTCGATAATGGCTTTTTCGAGCGGTCGGAGCATGTTCTTGTCCCAGGGCTGGATCAGGATAGTCTTGGCGTCGGGATCCGTGACGCTGGCCGCGCCCGATACGGGCACCTGCGAACCGAAGTAATCTACCATGATGCCGTTCAGGGCGTTGGGCGAGGCTTTGCCTGCGCGCACGTTCAAAAGTTCCTCTTCGAGGTGGTCGATAGCCTTCTGCATACGGCCGGAGGCTTCGTTGAGAATCGTTTTGGTATCCATAATTATTCGAGTGTTTTTTCGATGGTTTTGATCATTTCGTCGAACTCTTTGGGGTCGTAGCCTACCGATGCCAGGACGACTTTGCCGTTGCGGTCGATCAGGAAATTACGCGGAATGTAGTTCGACGCATAACGGTCGTAGATGGTCTGCGAGGGGTCGAGACCCATCGGAAAGGTATAGCCGTTTTTTTCGCGGAACGCCGCCACCGTCTCGTGCGTCTCTCCGCGCGAGATGGGCAGGAATACGAATTCGCGGCCGGCGAAACGGTCGATCACCTCGCTCTGGACGCGCGCCAGCTCCTGCCGGCAGGGCGGGCACCATGTGGCCCAGAAACTCAGCAGGACGACTTTGCCTTTCAGTTCGGCGAGGTCGGTTTTCCCTCCGTCGAACATATCGACCGTGAAGCCGGGTGCTTTTTCGCCAGCTTTTACGAGCGTCGTCGATTCGACGTCGCCGGTCTTTTTGCCGCTGTTGCCGCCGCACGAAGGCAGCAGCAGGATGGCTGCGACGATAGCGACGATCAGCGCCAGCATGATCCACAGTTGTTTATTGCTTTTTTTCGTTGCCATAATTTTACGGGTTTTATTTGAAAGTGCCTTTTATTCCGGGGCACTTCGACCGGATAAAAGCCGGAAAATCTTCCGCCCGGCCCTGCGTGAATCCTTCTTTGTTTACGATCAGTCCGATGCGCCTGTCGAGCATCAGCAGCCACAGGCGGCGCGTGGAACGAACTCGGACCAACTGACTGTATTGGTAGTGGTACTCGTTCCGGGCTTCGCGCGCCGAAATTTCCCCGTCCGTATAGTGAACAACGGTTTCGGGCAGCTCGCTGTTCATCAATTTTCGATAATTCCGGGCCGCGGTCCGTGCGTGCAGGAACGGCATCAGGAGTCCGGCTATTCCGGCGGCGAACAGGACTATTACAGCCAGCGGCGTGCTGCCGTCCGGGGTTTGCAGCAAAAAGAATGCGGCCGTGGCCAACACCAGGAATCCGATGTATATGCAGCGCAGCCATCTGTTCATCCGCCAATAAACCGGACGCAGGAACTGTGCCGTAAGGAAAAAGCGGTTTTCGAAGCGTATGTCCTCTTCCGTCGTCATCGTTCGGGGCGCCTATGATTTCACGATTGTTCCGATCTTCTCGCCTGCGAGGACTTTGCCCAGGTTGCCCGGCGTGTCCATGTCGAAGACGATGATGCCGAGTCCGTTTTCGCGGCAGAGGGTGAACGCCGTGAGGTCCATGACTTTCAGCCGGCGGTCGAGTACTTCTTCGAACGTGATCCGGTCGAATTTCACGGCATTCGGGTCCTTTTCGGGGTCGGCCGTGTAAACGCCGTCCACGCGGGTGCCTTTGAGCATCACGTCAGCTTCGATCTCGATGCCGCGCAGCGCCGACGCCGAGTCGGTCGTGAAGTAGGGATTCGACGTGCCGCCGCCGATAATCACCACATATCCCGCTTCGAGGTACTCGATGGCACGGGCCTTGGAGTAGTATTCGCCGATAGGTTCCATGCGGATCGAAGTCAGGACCTTGGCCTTCACGCCGTTGTCCTCCAATGCCGATTGCAGCGCCAGCGAGTTGATGATCGTGGCCAGCATCCCCATCTGGTCGCCTTTCACGCGGTCGAAACCTTTTTTAGCGCCGGTGAGTCCGCGGAAGATGTTGCCGCCGCCGATGACGATGCCGATCTGGACGCCAGTCCCGGCGGCCGCCCTGATCTGTTCGGCGTAGGATTGGAGTACTTCGGGCGAAAGTCCGTATTTCTGTGAACCTTGCAGCGATTCGCCGCTCAGTTTCAGGAGTATTCTCTTGTATTTCATGTTGCAATGGATTTACCGTAACGCGAAGATAGAAATTTTTTCGAAAAAAACCGGCATTAATGACTATCTTTACAGAAAATAGACGCGGGCCGGACCGTGTCCGGATAAATTCGGCATTGCGCCCGGCATGCACTCTCCTTGACCTTGTCTTGGATGGATTGCGTCCGGGCAATGCTCAAATAAATTTGACATTGCGCTTGTCTTGCACTATCTTTGACTTTGTCTTGGATAGGCTGCGGTTCGGCAATGTCCAAATAAATTTGACATTGCGCTCACCTTGCATTATCTTTGTGCCGCTATGACGCCGGAAGA
>CAKVKI010000220.1 GCA_934754975.1 uncultured Alistipes sp.
TGTAGCCCTTGCGGCGCAGGGCGCAGATGGTCGGCATGCGGGGATCGTCCCAGCCCATCACGGCGCCTTCCTGCACCAATTTGAGCAGTTTACGCTTCGACATCATCGTATAGGTGAGGTTCAGGCGGGCGAATTCGTACTGATGCGAAGGGAAGATCTCCAGCGCTTGGATGAACCAGTCGTAAAGCGGGCGGTGTACGTCGAATTCGAGCGTGCAGATCGAGTGGGTGATGTGCTCGATCGAGTCGCTCTGGCCGTGGGCGTAGTCGTACATCGGGTAGATGCACCACTTGTCGCCCGTGCGGTGATGCTCGGCGTGGATGATGCGGTACATGATCGGGTCGCGGAACAGCATGTTGGGGTGGGCCATGTCGATCTTGGCGCGCAGGACCTTTTCGCCGTCGGCGAATTCGCCCTTCTTCATGCGCCCGAACAGGTCGAGGTTCTCCTCGACGGAACGGTCGCGCCACGGCGACGGCGTGCCCGGAACGGATACCGTGCCGCGGTTTTCGCGGATCTGCTCCTGCGTCTGGTCGTCCACGTAGGCCAGCCCCTTTTTAATCAGGACCACGGCCCAGTCGTAGAGCTGGTCGAAATAGTCTGAAGCATAACGCTCGACAGCCCAGTCGAAGCCGAGCCAATGGATGTCGCGCTTGATCGAATCGACGTATTCGACGTCCTCCTTGACGGGGTTCGTGTCGTCGAAGCGCAGGTTGCACTTGCCGCCGTATTTCTTCGCCAGTCCGAAGTTGATACAGATGCTTTTGGCGTGTCCGATATGCAGGTAGCCGTTCGGTTCGGGCGGGAAACGGGTCTGTACGCGCGTTTCGCCCTTGGCGATCGACTCTTCGATGATCTCTTCGAGGAAGTTCAGCGACTTCTCCCGTGTTTCGTTTGTTTCGCTTGCCATATGTTTCGCTTGTTGTATTTTTTATTTTTTAGCTTTGGGACCGATGTTGAACAGTTTCTGGATGTCTACCGAGAGCTTGACCATCTGCTGCGTGCCCATGCCCGAGCCGTCGTAATGGAAGACCATGCCCGCCTCGACGCCCATCGTGCCCTTGAAGAAACGGCGGTCGTAACCGATCCATGTGCGGTTGTAGATATGGTCGGTGGTCGAGTAGAACTGTTCGCCGGCATAGAGCGGTTCGCCGACATAGGCGTACCGGAACGGCTGCAGGTTCTCGCCCAGATAGAGGTTGTTTTCGAGTTTCACGCCCCATTTGGTCATGACGAAGTCGATCTGGGCGCCTTTCTGCTTCTTCCATCCCGACTCGATGCTGCGCGCCCGCTGGGGTGCGAACAAAAAGCCTGCCTTGATGTCGAAGTCGAAATAAGCGTTGAACTCCCAGCCCGCATAGGGATTTACCAGCAGGTTGTCCGTCACGTTCTCATTGCCGATTTTTCCGGCGAAATGGAACATCGAGAAGGCGTAGCCGAAGTAAAATCCTTTGTCGATCGTGTAACGGCCGGCCGAGATGATGCGGAACATTTCGCGCGATTCTTCGGAGTACATGCCCTCCCAGTCGATGGCCATTTCCACATAGGTATTCCTGCGCTCCGTGGATTTGTAGTGTCCCAGAAAACCCGAAAGGCGGTTGTGGTAAAACGCCGTCGAATCCCCGAAGAACGCCAGTGAGTAGTCGCCCAGCAGCTCTTTGCGGTCGAAGATACCGGCGTTGGCCTGCACGTTCTTGCTGTTGAACTGGTAGTAGACCAAGGGGCGGGCCTTGCTCAGGAATTTGGTGTCGTCGCCGAAGTTCTGCAAGAGGTCCACGCCGACGATCAGCCGGTTTTTGTCCATCCATTCCACGCCGATCCGGGGTGTGAGCCGGGCGCTGAAAAGCGTCTGCGACTCGTTGAAATCGTTGTTGGCGTACTCCCGGTTGTCGAAGCGGGTCGTGAAGTCGGCGCCGACGATCAGCTTCTGCGCTTGGAGACCTCCCCCCGTAATAAGGACGGCCAGCGCGAATGTCAAGACTTTTTTTAGTGACATAATGTTGTGTTGATTAGAGCCCCAAAAATAGGTAAAATATTTTTTATTTGACTACTTTTGACCCCGAAATCACTCATTTGAACATGTAATGCGAAAAATCACCAACGAAGAACTTGGCCGTCCCTCGGCGGGGGAGTTCGCCGCGATGGAGAAAATGCCCGTTACGGTCGTACTCGACAATGTCCGTTCGCTGCAGAACGTGGGGGCGTTCTTCCGCACGGGGGACGCTTTCGCCGTAGAGCATATCGCCCTGTGCGGGATTACAGCCGTGCCGCCCAACCGAGACATCCATAAAACGGCGCTGGGCGCCGAGCTGACCGTGCCGTGGAGCTATTACGAGACCACCGAAGCGTGTATCGACCGCCTGCACGCCGAGGGCTGCGAGGTGCTGGCCGTCGAGCAGGTCGAAGGCGCCGTGATGCTCGATGCGTTCCGCGCCGCGCCCGGCGTGAAGTATGCGCTGGTTTTTGGCAACGAGGTGATGGGCGTGGGGCAGGCGGCCGTGGACCGGTGCGACGGCGCGATCGAAATTCCGCAGGCCGGGACCAAGCACTCGATCAACGTCTCGGTTTCGGGCGGCGTCGTTTTGTGGAACTTTTTTTGCCAAATCGGACCGAAGCATTAATTTTGCCGCCGTAAAACACTGCTTGGACGGTCTGCATCCGGTCGGATCCAAATAAATTTGGCATTGCGCCGGGCTTGCGCTATCTTTGCCCCGTTTGTAAAACTTAAATTCAAAAGAAAAAATGTCTGTAGAAAGCACTGTCAGGGCCGTTACGACCTATCGGCTGACGGAGATGAAACAGCGGGGCGAAAAGATCGCCATGCTGACCTCGTACGACTTTTCGATGGCGAAGATCGTCGATGCCGCAGGTATCGACGTGATTCTTGTCGGCGACTCGGCGGCCAATGTGATGGCCGGCTATGAAACGACGCTTCCCATTACCCTCGATATGATGATCTATCACGCCTGTTCGGTCGTGCGCGCCGTCAATCGCGCGCTGGTGGTCGTCGATCTGCCGTTCGGCACCTATCAGGGCAATTCGAAGGTGGCGCTCGATTCGGCCGTCCGCATCATGAAGGAGACCGAAGCCGACGCCGTGAAGATCGAGGGCGGCGAGGAGATTCTCGAATCCGTGAACCGCATCCTTTCGGCCGGTATTCCGGTGATGGGACACCTCGGGCTTACGCCGCAGTCGATCCATAAGTTCGGCACCTATAATGTACGCGCGAAAGAGGAAGCCGAGGCTGAAAAGCTGGTGCGCGACGCCCGCCTGCTGAGTGAAGCGGGCTGTTTCGGCATCGTACTCGAAAAGATTCCCGCCGCGCTGGCCGCCCGCGTGACGAGCGAAATCCCCACCCCGACGATCGGTATCGGGGCCGGCGGAGGATGCGACGGTCAGGTGCTGGTAATCCATGACATGCTGGGGATCAACAAGGGGTTCTCGCCCCGTTTCCTGCGTCGCTATGCCGACCTGCACGAGGTGATGACGGGTGCTGTGCAGCAGTATATCAAGGATGTGAAGGAGTGCGATTTCCCTAACGAGAAGGAGCAGTATTAGGAAACAGCAATATATGTAAGGTGCGGGACGCGGAATGGGCGTCCCGTTTTTTTTGCTGCGGAGGCGGATTTACGGTTTGCTTTGTACGGCGGGACCGGAAAACCGGCATTTTATGCTTTTTAGCCCGCATTGAGTTGAAATAGAGGGGAATGTTGCGTTTATCATAAATTGTTGATAAAAAAATCGACGGGAAGGCCCGGAATTTAGGCCGTTTCAAAAAAAATGATTACTTTTGCATGCAACAAAAATCCACGTTCATTATGTCTTTTATCAATGAAAGGGTTCAGCCCGAAGGACTTACGTTCGACGATGTGCTGCTCGTACCCGCCTATTCGGAAGTGTTGCCGCGAGAGGTCAATATTCAGACCCGTTTCTCGCGAAATATCAAACTCAACATCCCCATTGTGTCCGCCGCCATGGATACCGTTACGGAAGCGCCGATGGCTATTGCGCTGGCTCGTGAAGGCGGAATCGGCGTGATCCACAAGAATATGTCCATCGCCGAGCAGGCTGCGCAGGTCCGCCGGGTGAAACGCGCCGAGAACGGGATGATCTACGACCCGGTGACCATCTCCAAGGACAACACCGTCGGCGATGCCCTGAATCTGATGAAGGAGAACAAGATCGGCGGCATTCCGGTCGTGGACGGCGATAACATCCTGATCGGCATCGTCACCAACCGCGACCTGCGGTTCCAGCGCGACATGATGCGCCGCATCGAAGAGGTGATGACTCCGGGCGACCGCCTGATTACGACCCACAGCACCGAATTGTCGCATGCATCGGAGGTGCTGCTCAACAGCAAGATCGAAAAGCTCCCCGTGGTGGACGACGAAGGCCATCTGGTGGGGCTTATTACTTATAAGGATATTACCAAGGTGCAGGATCATCCCAACGCCTGCAAGGACGCCAAGGGCCGCCTGCGGGTGGCTGCCGGCGTGGGCATTACGCCCGATGCGCTGGACCGCGTAAAGGCGCTGGTCGCCGAAGACGTCGATGCCGTGGTCCTCGACTCCGCGCACGGACATTCGGTCGCCATAGCCCGTAAACTCCGGGAAATCAAAGCGGAGTTCCCCGCGCTCGAAGTAGTTGCCGGCAACGTGGCTACGGCCGGGGCTGCGATGTTCCTGATCGAGAACGGCGCCGACGGCGTGAAGGTCGGCATCGGCCCGGGGTCGATCTGCACGACGCGCATCATC
>CAKVKI010000221.1 GCA_934754975.1 uncultured Alistipes sp.
CGTTCGGCATCGGGCGACACGTTCGAGATGCGCATGGCCAGGCGGAGCTTGAGCGAATTGGCGAACCGGATCCATTTGGCGAGGTTGCCGTTGTAGACGTAATCCGCCGATGCGGCTTCTTGGACCACGTCCGATCCGGCAAGGGTGATATACGTCTCCAGCACGTTCACCGCATGGTCGAGGTCTTCGAGCATGAAGCCGTAGACGGCCTCCTGCGACTGGTAGGGAGCGGTCAGGTCGTCGTTGTTCTCCATCGTGCGGTAGGGAATGGGCCCCAGCATGTCGGTGACGCGCTGCATGGCTGCCACGCGGATGATCTGGGCGAGCGCCATGCGGTAGTCGTCTTCCGGTTCTTCGAGTTCGGCCTTGATGGCCCGCCAGTTGCTGTATATGTTGGTCATGGGCACCTCGTACGGAGGATTGGCCCAGTCGTTGGCGATTCGGTAAAAGGCGAACATGCCGGTGTTCCATCCCGCATCGGTCGATTTGGCGTAGGCAAAATAGCGGCCGTAAGCGCCTCCCGATACGTTTTCGACGATCTGGTATTGGTTCTTGACGGTGGGAATCACATTGTACTGCATACTTTTGATGTAGTCCCAAACGTCACGGTCTATCGTACTCGGCTGGTCGGGGTTCCGGTTGTACTCTTCGAAATTGCCCGTACAGGACAATGTCGCCAGGGCAGCGGCGCCGAGGAACAGTTTGTTTATGATGTTCATGTATTTTCTCATAACGGTCTTAAGGCTTGATTAGAACTTAAGTTGGACATTGAAACCGATGCTTCGCAGGCTCGGCTGCATGAAATAGTCGATACCCTGGAGGTAAGAGCCTGTGGAAGCCGTGAGTTCGGGGTCGAACGGGGCCTTGCAGTAGATCATCCAAAGGTTGCGCCCTACGAGCGAAGTGGTCAGTTTTACCCGTTCTCCCATCCATTTCTTCGGGAAGGTATATCCGATGCTCAGCTCCTGGAGACGGACGTTCGTCGCGCTGTACGTGTAATGGGAGAGGAGCTGTCCCAGACCGACGGTCTCGTAGTAGTGCTGCGCATCGATCTTGCCGTTGTTGATGGGAACGCCGCCGACGTCACGCGCATCGGCGCTCGCTTTCGAGACTCCGAGTCCGTCGAGGAAACCCTGGGTGGGCGATACCACGATGCCGCCGAAGCGTGCGGAGAAGAGCAGCGAGAGGTTGATGCCCTTGTAGGAGAAATCGTTGCGGAAACCGGCGTTGTAGTCGGGCAGCACGGAGCCGAGTTTGATGCGCTCGTCGGTGACCATCAGTTTCGGATCGTTGGGGTTGATGTAGATATACCCGTTCTCGTCGAGCCGCAGGTCTCCGTAGGCATACAGGTCGCCCATGGTGCCGCCTTCCGTCATGATGAAGTTGGCACCGCCCATGCTGGCCACTTCATACTCCTTGAGCGTATAGTATTTGTCCGTCTGCGAGTCGTAGTAGTTGTTCATCAGCTCGACGACCTTGTTCTTGTTGTGGCTGAGGGTGAGGTTGGAACTCCACGAGAAATCCCTCCATTTCTTGTCGTATCCGATCGAAAGTTCGAAACCCTTGTTTTCGACATTACCCGTCTGTGCGTACATGTTTTCGTAACCGGCCGAACCCGACAGGGGCACAAGGAAAGTCTGGTGTTTGGTGTTGGACTTGTAGTAGGTGAAGTCCAGCGAGAGCGAATTGGAGAACAGCCGGGCGTTCAGGCCCACTTCCCACGAGGTCGTATTCTCCGGGCGGAGGTTCTGGATCGGCCTGGTGGCGCTCGTAGACCACGAACCCTGCTTCCATTTGTAGGTCAGGTAGGAGATGCCCCAGGGAATGGGGCTGCCCACTTCGGCCCACGAAGCCCGCACTTTGAGATAGTCGATGAACGAGGGGAGCTTCACCATTTCGTGGATCAGGCCCGAAAGGCCGACCGAGGGGAAGCAGTACGACAGGTTGTTCGTGTAGGCCAGGTTGGAATGCCATTCGTTGCGGACCGTGGCCGTGAGGTAGAGCATGCCCCTCCATCCGGCCTCCACGCTGGCGAATACGGCCTGCTCCTGTTCGCGTTTGCGTTCCTGGAGCCGTTGGCCCGATGCGCCGTAGGGGTTGGTGTTGGTCAGCGAGAAGAAGTTGGGCAGTTCGAGCGGACCGCGCGCTCCGGCGATGCTGGAGAGCTGGTCGGAGATGCTGGCACCGACATTGGCGAAGAGCGAGAATTGCTCCCAATGCTTGTTCACGGTGGCGATGAAGTCGCCGTAGCGGTGGGTGTCCTCCTCTTTGGTGAATTCGAAGAATCCGTTGTCGCCGCCGGCGAACAGGGGGTCGGTCGATGCGTAGAGCTTGCGCGACGATTCACCCACGCTCATGTCGGCCTTGGCGCGGCCGGCGAGGGTGAGCCAGTCGGTTACCTTGTAGGTGAGGCTCGCATTCATCATGGAGCGCCGGCGCTTGTTGTTCTGCACATTGCGGTGCATCATCCACAAGGGGTTCTGCATGTCGAGCGCGCCGCGGCCCCATGCCCAGTTCTGCACATAGCGTTTTTTGTTCGAATCATAGATCTCGAACATCATCAGGTCCTCGGCGCTTTCACCGCGCGGGTAGGTGTAGAGCGAGGTCAGCGGGTTGAAATAGCGGCCTGCCGAGAGCATGTTCTGGTCTTCGGTCTCCACGTAGCTGAAGCCTGCGTCCAGCGTCATCCGATCCTGCAGGAACGAGGTCGTGTTGCGGACCGTGACGGAGTATTTGTCGTATGAGTTGTTGGGGAGTATGCCGTTGGCATAGACGTGCATCAGCGAAGCGTAGGTCTGATTTTTCTCGTTGCCTACGGAAATGCTGGCGTTGGTTTGCGTGTTGGCCGCCGTGTTGAAGAAATCTTCCGGGTTGTAGGACGAAGGAGTCGCCAATTCCCCCCCCCAGCTGGAGTAGGTTCTCGGCTGGTTGCCGTATTTAGTCTGGAACTCAGGCATTTTGAGCGGCGAGGAGAAGGTCGTCTGGTTGGAGAACGAAATCTGGGGCCGGCCGGCCTTTCCCTTCTTGGTGGTGATTACGATCACGCCGTTTGCGGCGCTCGATCCGTAAAGCGCCGCCGCCGAGGGGCCGGTGAGTACGGTCATGGATTCGATGTCGTCGGGATTGAGGTCCGTGAGACCTTCGCCGCGGGGCTGCGACTCGAATTCGCTCTTTATTTCACCGTTGTTATTGTTGAAGAGGGGAACGCCGTCCACGACGTAGAGGGCATTGTTGCTGCTGCTGATGGATTTCAGACCGCGAAGCACCACGCGGGTGGCGCCGCCGATGCCCGATGCCGACGAATTGATGACCGCGCCTGCGATTTTACCGTTCAGCGAATTCATCAGGTTGACGTCCTTTACGATGCTGATATCCTCCGAACTCACCTGCTGGGCGTTGTAGCTGAGCGCCTTTTCCGAGCGCTTGATACCGAGGGCCGTTACGACCACTGCGTCTACGGCCTGCGACTCCTCGTGCAGCGTGAAATCGATCTGCGTGCGATTTCCGACGGTGACCTCTACGGGGCGGAAACCCAGGTAATTGACAACCAGTACGGCGTTTCCGGCCGAGGGGGATATCTGCAGCGAGTAGTCTCCGTCGGCTCCGGTACTCGTACCGATGGTCGTTCCCTTGACGATGACGGCCGCTCCGACGACGGGGTGTCCCTGTGCGTCGAGGACTTTTCCGGAAACGGATCTGGGCTGTGCGCTCACCTCCTTGCGGACCGACGAGAGTACGACGTTCGAAGCGTCGATGCGGTAAGCCACATCGGTTCCCTTCACCATCTGCGTCAATGCCGTCTCGACAGAGGCGTCCGTGCAGGACACGCTGACTTTCTGGGAAATGTTTACATTCGCGTCGATGGCGAAAAGATAACTGGATTGTTTTTCGATGGCGTTGATCACCTGTTCCATCGGAACGTCCGCCATCGTGATCGTGATCCGGGGCGGAGTCGGCTGAGCAAAAGCCGCGACGGATGACAAAGATAAGGATACAGCAAATAGCAGCGAATATAAACTCCTGATTTGCAGAATCAATTTTTTGTTCATACTTTTGTATAAATTCTAGGGTTTAAGTAGGTTTTTATGCCTGAAGAATGTACCTATGGATGCGCCAACATTCATAGGTTTTCTTTTTTTCAGGGCTTAATACGGAAGAAAAAGGGTTTCGGTTACTTTCTCATAGGCATGTTAAGCTGTTAGGTTTATACTTCATTCGTTATCTGATATAGAGCGTATTTGTCGAGATATCCCGTTCGTACCTGAAATCGGCCGCATGCTGCAGCACCGTGAGGGCGTGGTCTATTCCTTCGCTGATCCGGAGTTTGCACCGCTGGAACTCGATCTGGGGCAGGTCGTCGCGCAGAATTTCCACGTTGATGTCGTAGCAGCGTTCGAACTTGGCCATGACCTCTTCGAATGTCATTCCCGTTATGCAGAGGATGCCGTCCGTCCAAAGCAGTTTGTCGGCGTTGTCCTGCGCGTGTAGCTGCAACTTTCCGTTTTCCAGATGGACCGTCTGGTTCGGCTCCATCGTAATCCGGTCGCTGCGGTCCGTCCGGTTGCTGACCTGAACCTTGCCGCGGAGCAGGTCTGCGCTGAAAATCCCCTTCTCTTCGTTCGCCTCTACATTGAATTTGGTGCCGAGTACCCTGACGTCGCAGGCGAAAGTCTCGACGACGAACGGATGCTGCGGGTCGCTCTTGACGTCGAACATCGCCTCGCCCGCGACCTTCACC
>CAKVKI010000222.1 GCA_934754975.1 uncultured Alistipes sp.
CTGCAGGGCCATACGGATCGGGGCGAGGAAGATCCGCTCCGTCGCGCGGGCGATCCACGCATCCTCCTGCGGCGGGATGCCGACGACCGTAGCCGGATAAACCGCATCGCGGCGGCGGGTCAGGGCCGTGACATGGAAAAGCGGATAGCGGTCTTCGAGCGAATAGAAACCCGTATGGTCGCCGAAAGGCCCCTCGACCGCCTTCTCTTCGGCCGGATCGACATAGCCCTCGATCACGAAGTCGCAGTCGGCCGGAACATAGATATCATTGGTAACGCACTTCACGAGTTTCACCGGACGGCGGCGCAGGAACCCGGCCAGCAGGTATTCGTCCATGTTGTCGGGCATCGGAGCCGTCGCGGCATAGGTATAAGCGGGATCGCCGCCCAGCGCGACCGAGACGGGCATCCGGCGGCCCAGACGCCTGTAAGCGTCGTAATGGCGCGCTCCGGTCTTGTGGACATGCCAGTGCATGCCCGTCGTGCGGTCGTCGAAAACCTGCATGCGGTACATACCGACATTGCGCACGCCCGTTTCGGGATCGACCGTATTGACCATCGGCAGGGTCACGAAGCGGCCTCCGTCCGCAGGCCAGCATTTAAGGATCGGAAGTGCGGAGAGCGCCGCTTCGGCGCCGGTCAGCACGACCTGCTGGCATGCGCCCCGGCCCGACACGGTCCGCGGAAACCAGCGCGCCATCTGGGCCAGCATCGGCAGGGCGCGCAGTTTGTCGGAGAGCGAACTGCGCGGCGCGGCCGCCTGCTTCAGCAGGCCGTCGATACGCTCCGATAGTTCATCGGGCGTTCCGACGCCGAGCGCCAGCGCCATGCGTCGTTCGGAGCCGAACAGATTCGTCAGCACGGGAAACGCCGTGCCGGTATTTTCGAACAACAGCGCCTTGCCGCCGCCCGGCGTCTTGGAGATACGGTCGGTAATCTCGGCGATCTCCTCGACGGGCGATACGGGCGTTTCGATCCGGATCAACTCACCCTCGCGCTCCAGCCGCGCGATATATTCATTCAGACTCCGGTACATGCTCCAATGCTTTTTTTACCGATCCGTAACGCAGCAGCAGTTCGCGGGCCTGCGTCTGGTCCAGCCCCGAAGCTTCGGCCACCATACGCGTGCCGCGGGCCACGAGTTTGTCGTTCGTGAGCTGCATATTGACCATGCGGTTGCCCTCGACGCGGCCCAGCCGGATCATCACGGCGGTCGAGAGCATGTTGAGCATCAGCTTTTGGGCCGTGCCCGCCTTCATGCGGGTCGAGCCGGTCACGAATTCGGGACCGACGACCGCTTCGAGCGCATACTCCGCTTCGGCCGCCACCGGCGAGGCGGGATTGCAGGTTATGGAACCTGTAAGCAGCCCGTGTTTCCGCGCCGTACGCAGGCCGCCGATCACATAAGGCGTCGTTCCCGATGCGGCGATGCCGATCAGCACGTCCTTCCCGGTCGGGGCGTAAGGCGCCATATCGCGCCACGCCCCCTCCATGTCGTCCTCGGCATGCTCCACGGCCCGCCGCAAAGCCCCGTCGCCCCCGGCGATCAGGCCGATGACCCGGTCGAACGGGACACCGTAGGTCGGGGGCAGTTCCGAAGCGTCGGCAACGCCCAGCCGGCCGCTCGTGCCCGCACCGATATAAAACATGCGTCCGCCGCGCTGCATGCGTTCGGCAATGCGTTCGACCAGCTTTTCCATCACCGGGATTGTTGTCCGCACAGCTTCATGCACGTGCGCATCTTCGCGGTTGATACCTGTCAGGATGTCGTGTACCGACATCCGCTGTAAATCGTCATAGGCCGAAGCCTGTTCGGTTATTCTGTTTTCCATAATGATATTCTGTCAATCCGGCCGCCGGAGAGCGGACGATCGTCACCACTTCGCGGCCGCAGCGCGTCAGCGTTTCGCGCAGCAAATCCCCGAAAGCCGCCGCAACGCCGCCCACGCATGCCACGGGCAGGTGTGCGGGATAACGGCTCAGGTTGCGTTCGGCAAAGTCGGCGAAGCCCCTCACGACCATGTCCCTGATATCGGGACGGTCCAGATGCGCATGGACGAACGGCGCGAACGACGCCAGAAAACGGTTGGCGTAAGGTTCCCGGTAAACCCGGCGGATTATTTCTTCATAGGTCAGTCCGTGCGCCGCGAGAAACTCGCCGCGCAAAGGGATATGCCCCTTGAAGATGCCGTTCACGAGGTTGCGCCCCAGCGTCGCGCCGCTGCCCTCGTCGCCGAGAATGTAGCCCAGCGGCGGCACGTTTTCCACGATTTCGCCGCCGCGGCACCAGCACGAATTGGAACCCGTGCCGAGGATGCAGGCCACGCCTTCATCCCGGCCGAACAACGCCCGCGCCGCGCCCAGCAGATCCGATTCGGCTTCGATATGTCCCGCACCGAAATGTTCGCCCAGCGCCCGAACCATCTTCGCCGTCGCATCGGGAAACGTACGTCCGCACCCTGCGCCGTAAAAACAGACGGCTTCGACCCCGCCGCAGGGCGGAAGTTCAGCAAGGGCTTCGCGTATCTGCTCCGGCGAGTGCTGCACGGCGTTGATTCCCCTCGTGCGCACCTCCCGGGTATGCACATCGTCGGTCAGCAGCCAGGTGCATTTGGTCGATCCGCTGTCGGCAATAATTTTCATACTATACTGTTTCTTCTCAATTCATCAGAACCGCCAGCCGCATGTAAGCGAAAATCCGGCGTCCGTAAGCCACGGCGTCACATCGGTCGGCGCACCGAGTTTGACGGGCGACACCGAAAATTCGGAGGGCGCGAGCAGGATCGTCGGTGAAAATTTCAGTTCAAAGCCCTTCGTCACCCGCAGAATCCACGCACATTCGACATTGAAGTAAGGCAACACCTTATCTTTATTCATATCCTTTTCGCCGTCCACATTCCGGATCATCCGGTGATATCCCGCCCCGACACCGGCTCCGAAACGCAGAAAAAGCCTGCTTTTCACCACCGGCAGCCGATAATAGGCCATTGCATCCAGTTTATAAATATCCTGCGCCACCGTATTGCGGTAAGGGTCAGATCCGTGGCCGCTCCAGTCGTAATCCATCAAACTCCCCAGATGCCACCGGGCCGAAAAATCAACACCCCAATAGAAGTTCTTTTTTATCTGGCGACTGTACTCCAGCTTCACGCCGGCAGTCGCCTGGTTATGCGCCGTAATCCCCGACGCGGCCGTCACAAAGAGATTATTCTCTTTCGAGTCGAGCCGGTGCCGTTCGATACGCGCCGCTGTTTTTGCGTTCCGCGTCCGATCTGCTGCCGACGGCGGGCTTTGGGCATATGCTGCTGCGGTGACGCATACCGTCAGCAATGCCGTTCCTAGTTTTCGCTTCATTCACAAGTGGGTTCTTCGTCCGCAACATACGGTCAAAAACAAAAGTAAAAAATAAATGCAGAAAAACAATTACCCACATTATGAAATCACGATTCCGCATCGGGTGCGGCATCAGCCAAAGCATCGTCCGGCATCCCCGTTCCCCGACATCCTCGGGGCCACCGCATATCAATCCGTTATTCGACCCTGATACTCAACACGCACTCTTCCGCGCCCCGCAGTATCGACGCACGGATTTCCACTTCGAATTTCCGATCCGGCCAGAGTTCGGACATCACGTAAAGCACGCTTTGCCGCGAACACTCGCACAACATCGGCGTATTCACACACCCCGCACGGTGCAGGGCACAAGAACAGGCCTCGAAACAGAGGTTGTACTCCCGCCCCGCAGACACGATTTCGCCACGAACGCCGTCCAGCTCGTCGATTTTCACAAAAAACCGGTCCAAATCCCCCACCGCCGCCTCAAACAGACTGCGGTAGAGTCCGAACGGTCCTCCATGCACGCAGTTTACGGCGCACGCACGAAACAGCACCTCCCGCTGTGACGGCTGCAAATCGGCAATTCCCTTCTCGAATCCGCGAAACCAACTCTTCAAATGTTCCATATTTATTACAAGTTAATCCGGCCCCGCATACTATTCGCGGTCTCCGGGGGAACAAAGATAAAGAAATAATCCGGGCGGCAAACCCGGATTATCGCACAATACGTCAATACTATTTACTATGAAACGCGATCAGCGCAGGAAAAGCAGTTCGCGGTACTTGGGCAGCGGCCACATCTGGTCGTCCACGATCTCCTCCAATTTGTCGATATGGCGGCGGATTTCGTCGAAGAAAACCGACACGGTATCGTGGTAGGCGATCGCCTTTTCGCGCATCTGCTCGATCTTGTTGGCCTTCTTGCGGGCGTCGATCATCTCGGCCGTAAGCCGCTGAATCTCCGCCGTATGATACTGAATCTTCTTGATCAGCGCAATGTCGGCCGAAGCGTTAAGCCCGGGAATCTGCGACATTTTATAGACTTTATCAAGCAGCAGCGCTTCGTATTTCGACGCAATCGGCACGATATGGTTCATCGCCAGATCGCCCAGCACGCGGCCTTCGATCTGAATCTTCTTGGTGTAGGTCTCCCACTTCACTTCGGTACGGGCTTCCAGCTCGACATCGGTGAAAACGCCCATCGAACCGAACATTTCGAGGGTCGCCTTGTCGAGGTAACGCTCGAAAATCAGCGGCGTCGAAGTCTCGCAGTCCAGACCGCGCTTCTTCGCCTCCGCCTTCCACTCGTCGGAATAGCCGTTGCCGTCGAAACGCACCGCCTTGCAGGCCTTGATCATCTGCTTCAGCACCTCGTAAATAGCCTTCTCCTTCTT
>CAKVKI010000223.1 GCA_934754975.1 uncultured Alistipes sp.
GTCTGGAACGGCGAACGGCTGTCGAACGGCACCATGTTCTTGTTGGTCGTAATGTCGGCCGCCACAAGGCACTTCTCGGCCAGCTTGCCCGTCAGTTCGGGGAACTTGGTGCGCAGGTCGACCAGCATCAGGTGGTTGTCCGTGCCGCCCGAAACGATCTTGTAACCGCGCTTCACGAATGCTTCGGCCATCGCCTTGGCGTTCTTCTGCACCTGCGTCTGATACTCCTTGTAGCCGGGTTCGAGCGCCTCGCCGAAAGCCACGGCCTTGGCGGCGATGACGTGTTCGAGCGGACCGCCCTGAATGCCGGGGAATACGGCCGAATTGAGGATCTGCGACATCATCTTCACCGCGCCTTTGGGGGTGGTGAGCCCCCACGGGTTTTCGAAATCCCTGCCCATGAGGATAATGCCGCCGCGCGGTCCGCGCAGGGTCTTGTGGGTCGTCGAAGTGACGATATGCGCGTATTTCACGGGGTTGTCCAGCAGTCCTGCGGCGATCAGGCCGGCCGTGTGGGCCATGTCCACGAGCAGCAGCGCGCCGACTTTGTCCGCGATTTCGCGCATACGCTTATAGTCCCACTCGCGCGAATAGGCCGAAGCGCCGCCGACGATCACTTTCGGCTTGCATTCCAATGCCTTGCGCTCCATGGCGTCGTAGTCGATCACGCCCGTCGCCTCGTCGAGCTGGTAGCCCACGGCGTTGAAGTATTTACCCGACATATTGACCGGCGAACCGTGCGAAAGGTGGCCGCCGTGCGCCAGGTCGAGTCCCATAAAGGTGTCGCCCGGCTGCATCACGGCGAAGAATACCGCCATATTGGCCTGCGCGCCCGAGTGGGGCTGCACGTTGGCGTACTCGGCGCCGTAGAGACGGCAGATGCGCTCGATGGCCAGCGTCTCGACTTTGTCCACCACTTCGCAGCCGCCGTAATAGCGCGCTCCGGGATAGCCCTCGGCATATTTGTTGGTCAGCACGGAGCCCATGGCCTCCATGACCTGTTCGCTTACGAAGTTCTCCGAGGCGATCAGTTCGATGCCGTGCATCTGACGGCTGCGCTCGGCGGCGATCAGATCGAAAATCTGGGTGTCTCTTTTCATAAAATAAATTGACGGTTATTATGGTTTGACAATCTTCACTAATTCCTGTACCGACTTCACCTTGTAGCCGAGGGCGTCTTTCTGCGGGCAGACTATCTCCTGCCGGACGAGTCCCACGCCGCGCGCATACCACTGCGACATGGGCATTTCCAGCGGTTCCGCACCGTTCGTCTTCGTCACGCTGCGCATGTCGATGCGCACCGTTTCGAACTCCCCGGCAGGGGTTTCGAGCCGTTCGGTCCCGACGACGCGGCAGTCGGCATACTCCACCGACACAAACTCCCGTTCCCCCTGCTCGATGGCCGAAAGCGAAAAGCGGAGGTCCCGGAGCGTATCCCCGGGCTGCATCTGCGCAGGCAGCGACAGGCTGCCGTTATGCACTTCGGGCTGTTCCAATGCGGCATACATCCCGGGGGTTATCTCCATGCGCAGCACCGTCGAGTCGGGATAGACCGCCCAGCGTTCGGCATCCCCGCCGCCGTTTTCCCCGGCCTGGAGGAGTACTTCGCTGCCGTCGAACGATGCGACGGTTTTCACGGCCTGGCCGAGCTGCTGCCCGCGCACCGACAGTGCGTATTCCAATCTCGTTCCGGGTGCGGTGCAGACCCACGGCTCCGCCGCACGGACAGCAGCCGCGGAAAGAACCGCGCCGCAGAGGAGAATAACAGCTTTCATATCGCAAGGGGTTCGTTTACGGACGGTAAAGTTAGTAATAATTGGCGAAATTCCGGCGGCGGCGGAGCGTTTCAAAATATTTTTCTTAACTTTGTTCGTCTTTCGGACGAAAAAAGGAAAAACAGAATATTTTGCAAACACTCTTAATACTTTGAAAGCTATGAAATTACTCGAAGGTAAAGTGGCTGTCGTCACGGGCGCGGCCCGCGGTATCGGCAAAGCCATCGCACTCGAATTCGCCAAGGAGGGCGCCAACGTGGCGTTCACCGATCTCGTGATCGACGATAACGGCAAAGCCACCGAAGCCGAGATAGCGGCGTTGGGCGTCAAGGCCAAGGGCTATGCGTCGAACGCGGCGAATTTCGAAGAGACACATAAGGTCATCGAAGAGATCGTCAAGGATTTCGGCCGCATCGACATCCTCGTGAACAACGCCGGCATTACCAAAGACGGCCTGATGATGCGCATGAGCGA
Source organism: uncultured Alistipes sp. (assembly GCA_934754975.1). Lineage (GTDB taxonomy): Bacteria > Bacteroidota > Bacteroidia > Bacteroidales > Rikenellaceae > Alistipes. The sequence goes on from CAKVKI010000223.1 coordinate 2,250, forward strand.
AGCCCAGTGGGACGCCGTGCTGACCGTGAACCTCAAGTCGGCGTTCAACTTCATCCACGCCGTGACGCCGGTTATGGCAAAACAGAAGAGCGGCTCGATCATCAACATGTCGTCCGTGGTGGGCGTCAGCGGCAACGCGGGCCAGTGCAACTATTCGGCCTCGAAAGCCGGCATGATCGGTCTTGCCAAGTCGATCGCCAAGGAGATGGGGCCCCGCGGCATCCGCGCCAACGCCATCGCTCCGGGCTTCATCATGACCGAGATGACCGACAAACTGCCCGACGAGGTGAAGGAGGGCTGGTACAAGCAGATTCCGCTCCGCCGCGGCGGTACGCCCGAGGACGTGGCCAAGGTGGCGCTGTTCCTCGCATCGGATCTTTCGTCGTATGTCAGCGGCCAGGTCATCCACTGCTGTGGCGCGATGAACTGCTAGGAAGCGATCCGAACATCGGAAAACAGCAAAGGTTCGATGCCGCAGGGCATCGACCGGCAATAAAAGCGTTCGCCAAGTCTGCTTGAGCGGGCGTTTTTATTTTCAGACGAATTCGCCGTGCGGATTTTCGCCGCTTCCCGGCGCGGCCGGACGCCGCGCGGCATATGGCTGCAAACGAAGCGAAAATGAATCGCAGGCGGACAACCGGCCGCCGGAATCGCTACCTTTGCGCAGATAAAACAAACAACCTACTTTATGAAACATACCGTAGATATCGAAACATGGGAGCGGCGGGACAATTACGCCTTTTTCCGCAACTTCCTCAATTCGTGGATTTCGGTCGCCTCCGAGATCGACTGTACCGAAGCCCGTGCGGCGGCCAAAGCCGCGGGACGCTCCTTTTACCTCTATTACCTCTATGCCGTGCTGCGCGCGGTCAATGAAATCAAGGAGTTCCGCTACCGCACGGACAGCCGGGGCAACGTGATCTGGCACGATACGGTGGACGTCATATCGCCCATCGCCGTTCCGGGACGTACGTTTTATACCGTCCGCATCCCCTACCATGCCGATTTCGAACGCTTTTACGCCCAGGCCCGCGCTATCGTCACCGATATCCCGCAGGACGGCGATCCTTACGGCGCGGAGAAGGTGCTGCAGGCGCAGGGCGATTACGACGTTTTCCTGCTGAGCGCCACGCCGGACCTCTATTTCACCTCCCTTACCTATGCGCAGGGAGCGCCGGGCCAGCCGACAGAATATCCGCTGATGAACGCCGGCAAGGCGGTGATGCGCGAAGGGCGGCTCGTGATGCCGCTCTCGATCTTCGTCAACCATGCGTTCGTGGACGGCGCGCATATCTCCCGGTTTTTCAAGCTGGCCGCCGAATACCTGAAACAGATTTCCGCCTGACGGTTTTCTGTGTCCGGATTCCGCCGCCGTCCGTCCGGGAACGGCACCCGAAAGTCCGATCGGTAGTCATATCGAGCCATTCCCGGAGTTTAGCCGCCGGCGCCGGCGGAACTTGCATCTTTTTTGCTATATTTGCCGTATGAAACGTCTGATAACCACACTGACACTGCTCGCTGCGACGCTCTGCGCCACGGCGCAAGAAGCGACGCTGCCGACGCCCGACGCCAAGACGCTCGGCATGGGCGGCGTGGCCATGACCACCCTGTCGGGTTCGCACGCCATATACAACAACTCCGCGACGGCCATTTTCTCGCAGATGCCGTCGCAGATCTCCTCGTCCTATTACGGCCAGGGCCAGTTCGACTACTATGCCGTGACGGGATTCTGCCGTTTCGACAACGTCAATCTGGCGCAGATCGGCTGGCGGCAGTACCTGCGCGAGCGGGGCAACAACGATATGGCGGTCGATCTGGGCTACTCGCGCCGCATCGGCGGCAACTGGGCCGTCGGCATCGTGGCCCGCTACATGCACCTCAAGCGTCCTGAAATCTCGGCGGACGCGCTGGCCGTAGACCTCAGCGCCGCATGGTCGCACCCGTTGGAGAATGTAGGAAGCTATTCGACGCTGCGCGCAGGCGCTAAGCTGGGCAATCTGGGCGGTTATCTGAAAGATACGCCCTACACCCTGCCGATGGACCTGACGGCGGGCGTGGCGCTGGATACGTTCCTCAGCGACGTGCATGAAATAACCGTCGGCACGGATCTGGGCTACTATTTCTCGCCTTCGAAAGTCCGGGGATTCCAGATGTCGGTCGGCGCCGAGTACAACCTGATGCAACTGATCCAGCTCCGGGCGGGTTATCACTACGGCGAACGCCGCGATTACTACCCTTCTTACGGCTCGGTCGGTGCGGGCGTGCGTTTCCTGCACCTGCGCCTCGACTTCGCCTACCTGATCGCCAAGAAGCAGACCCTGCTGCATAATACGTACAGCATCAGTTTCGGACTCGATTTCTGATTGGGACCTTAATGCGGGGCTTGCGTCCTGTGCCTATAATAATCCGGAAATGGCTGGGGCCGTTTCCGGATTACTTTTTCTGAATGTCACCCTGTTTTTCGAGGTA
>CAKVKI010000224.1 GCA_934754975.1 uncultured Alistipes sp.
GCGGAAAACGGGACTCGGACCCGCGACCTCAACCTTGGCAAGGTTGCGCTCTACCAACTGAGCTATTTCCGCATGGCGTATTTCGCAATTGCGAGTGCAAAGGTAAGTAAAAAATCCGAAACTCCAAATTTTTCCGGTGTGTTCTGCGGATTTTTACTGCGAAACCGGCCTGCCCTTCCGGTTATCTGAATACCCGGATGCGTTCGTCCAGCGGCTTGAACGTCTTTTCCCCGGGATCTCCTGCCGGAGTGCCGAAAGGCATCTGTGCTATCAGCTTCCATTCTTCGGGCAGGCTCCAATGCTTGCGGACTTCATTGTCGATCAGCGGATTGTAGTGTTGCAGCGACACGCCGAATCCGGCGTCTTCTAGCATTGTCCAGATCGCCAACTGGTGCATGGCCGATGTTTGTTCGGACCAGACCGGGAAATTCCCGGCATAGCCCGGGAACTTCTGCTGCAGGTCGCGGACGACGTTCGTATCTTCGAAGAAAAGCACTGTGCCGTATCCGGCCGCAAAACTCCGTTCGATCTTCTCCTCGGTGCGTATAAACGCATCTTCGGGAACGATCGCCCGCAACGTGCGCTTTACGATTTTCCATAATTCCTCGTGATGTTCGTGCAGCAGCAGTACGGCGCGTGTGGATTGCGAATTGAAGGCCGAAGGTACGTGCTTGATTGCGAAACGTACGATTTCCTCTATTTGTGCGTCCTCGACGGGCGATTCGGGGGCCAGCGCGTAATAGCTGCGGCGGTGGCGAAGCGCTTCTTTGAATGTTCTTTCCATAGTCATTTGTTTTACTGTCCGTGTAATGCAAATATAACACAACTTTGGATAATTTGTGCAGATTCCGCTATCTTTACAGAAAATAGAATGCGTCTCAGGCAAAAATGCAAACGAGTTTTCTTTTTGCCGTTCGGCTTTCACTATCTTTGTCCCCATGAAAAGTGCAATCGAACTCTTTTCCGCCTTGGGCCGCCGATTGACGGACTTCGGGCAGGATGCGCATACGCAGAATATTGTGGAGCGGGCCTGCCGGGGCAACGCTTGGTTTACGCCTGCGGATGTCCGCCGCGCCGTGGCCGCAATCGCCGATGACATGCTTCGCCGTGACCGGCTCGAAACATGGTTGTCCGCCTACCCTGTTCCGGTCGCCGCGCCACGCCGCGTATTGGTCGTTATGGCAGGGAATATTCCGCTGGTCGGCTTCTTCGATCTGCTGTGCGTTTTGGCCTGCGGGCATCGGTGTCTGGTCAAACCCTCCGCAAAGGACCGGGTCCTGACGGAATATGTCGTCGGGCTGCTGCGGGAGATCGACCCGGAAGTCCCGGTCGGATTTTACGACGGCTCGTCCCCGGTCGATGCGGTGATCGCCACGGGCAGCGACAATGCCAACCGCTATTTCCGGACGCAGTATGCCGGAATTCCCGCCCTGCTGCGCGGCAGCCGCCAGTCGGTCGCCGTGCTGTCGGGCAATGAGACCGAAGTGCAATTGGAGGGGCTTGCCGATGATATCTGGGCCTATTCGGGACTGGGATGCCGCAGCGTGTCGCTGCTTTTTATTCCGGAGGGGTACGACCTGCGGCTGCGGATGCCTGCGGTGAACGAAAAATACCGGAATAATTGCCGCCAGCAAAAAGCCCTGCTGACGATGACGGGCCGTCCTTTCCGGAATTTGGGGAGTGCTGTGGCGGTCGAGGAGCAGGCTTTTCCCACTGCGCTGAGCCGCATAGCCTGTTGGCACTATAAAACACTCGGTGAAGTCGAAGCGTGGCTTGCGCAGCACGATGCCGAACTGCAATGCGTTGTGTCGGAGTGCGTTTCCCATAGCCGCCGCGCCGGATTCGGCCGGGCGCAGTCTCCGGCGCTGACCGATTATCCCGATGACCGGGATGTAATTGCGTTTCTTGCGGCGCTGAATTGACAAAAAGTATTATATTTGTATAGAGATATTCTAAACACTTACAGCTATGTCGATGGTTTTCCGGTTTCGGATGTTGAGCGATGAAAACGACAACTTCGTGCGTGATTACGAAGTGTTGTACGACACGACGTTGCTCGAATTTCATGATTTTATTCTGCATTCGCTCGAATACGAGGAGTGCATGGCATCGTTCTTCACGGCCGATGACCGCTGGGAAAAGCTGCGCGAATTTACGCGGATGGATATGGACGACGGTGCGGAAGGCGCTCCCGTGGCGATGGAAAAGGTGACGCTGGGGCAGATTATCCACAACAACCGCGACCGGCTTATCTACCTGTTCGACATCTTCGGCGACCGGGCTTATTTCCTCGAACTGACGGGTAGCTTCGAATCGAAGCCCGGCATCTCCTACCCGCGCGAGATCTATGCGCAGGCCGAAGCCCCCGACCAGTACGATCCGTCCAAAAATGCCGTTTCCGGCGAAGGCTCGATCTTCGACGACGTGATGAGCGACTTCAGCGATTTCGAAGGGGACGACAATTACGACGATGAGTGACAAACGGCTTATCGTCATCGTGGGACCGACGGGATCGGGCAAGACGGATCTGAGCATCCGAATTGCGCTCAACTACCGGGCCCCGATTCTTTCGACCGACTCGCGGCAAATGTACCGCGGCCTGCCTATCGGTACGGCCCAGCCGGACGAGGAGCAACTGCAGGCGGTTGAGCATCATTTTATTGCATCGCACGACATCGACGACAACTTGAACTGCGGTGAATATGAAACGCAGGCTTTGGCGCGTCTGGACGAACTGTTTAAAGTACACGATAAGGTCGTGGCCGTCGGCGGCTCGGGACTTTATGTCCGCGCCCTGTGCGAAGGTATGGACGACCTGCCGCAGGCCGACGAAACCCTGCGGCGGAATCTGGTCGCACGGCTTGAATCCGAAGGCGTGGAGACGCTCGCCGAACAGCTCAAGGCGCTCGATCCGGCTTATTACGACGAAGTGGACCGCAGCAATCCCGCGCGTGTCGTGCGGGCTTTGGAGGTGTGCCTGCAAACCGGACAGCCCTATTCGCAGTTGCGGACCGGAATGCGCCGCGAGCGGAATTTCGATATTGTGAAGATCGGCGTCGATATGCCCCGGGCGGAATTATACGACCGGATAAACCGCCGTGTGGACCGGATGCTTGCCGACGGGCTCGAAGCCGAAGCGCGCGCCGTATATCCCTATCGCAGTCTCAATGCCCTGCAAACTGTCGGTTACCGCGAGTTTTTCGACTATTTCGACGGCCGTATTTCATACGACGAAGCCGTCGAACTTATCAAACGCAATTCGCGCCGTTATGCCAAGCGTCAGCTGACATGGTTTCGCCGCGACGAAGAGATCCGCTGGTTCCGGCCCGGCGAAACGGATGCGATTATAAGTTACATAGATTTTGGTAAATCGTAAAAAAATCGTACTTTTGCCGACGTCTTTCGGCGAAAGACAGTGGCTCGGATGGTGGAATCGGTAGACACGCCGGACTTAAAATCCTGTGACCAGTAATGGTCGTGCGGGTTCGATTCCCGCTCCGAGTACGCAAATCTCCGGTCAATCGACTGATTGACCGGAGATTTTGTTTGCCGTGAACGGCGACTGCCCTTCCGGTTCATACATCCATACAAAAAATCCCCGCATATGCTGCGGGGATTTTTCTGTAGTTCTTATCTCTGTCGGGTGGTTACTGATAAATCTCGTTCAGCAGGCGTGCCAGCCGGTAGCCGCCGCGCAGGAACTGGAGTTCGATTACGGGTGTGTACTTGTACACATAGTCGTAGGAAATCTTCGTGCCTTCGGGCGAATCTTCGTAGATGCCGACGCATATCGCGTGCGTCTCCTTGAGCCAGTCGTAAGGCTCTCCGGCCTGAATCAGCACCGCTTCATCGTCCGTCAGCCGGTCGATCTGCTCCTGCCATTCGGTATAGCTCCATTTGTGGGCGGCTTCGGGAATTGCCGTGTCCCAGGCCGAATGAAGGCTCGTTTTCTTCCCGAACATCAATACCGGGCGCAGGTTGCCGCCGATATCCGAAAGCCGTCCCAGGTGCATCGGACAGTGCATGTCCCCTACCAGGTGGATCAGCATCTTGAGTTTGAGCGTCTCCTCTTCGGGCGACAGACCGCCGGCCTTCAGTTCCGCAACGAGCGTTGTAACGGCCGTCAGAACATCGCCGTCCGGGTTTTTCGGCATCGTATCCACCGTTTTATCTTCGTCCACATTCCGGTAGTGCCATGTTTTCGTATATCTGTATTCCGGAGTGTGGCTGGCGATATCGAGCCAGTTGGCGTAGTACACCGGCGAATGTCCGTTCAGCGCCTTGTCGACTTTTTCCGCCGCTTCGGGTGTCAGATGACATTCGGCGATGTAGGCCGTAACGTCGTGTCCTTTCTGTCCCCATGCGAATGCGCCGTGGGCGAAAAGGACGCAGGAAAGGAAAATAAGCAGTTTTTTCATTTATGCTCGGGTTTGTTTTGCAAGCGAATCGGTTATCAGTGGTTCATCGTGGCCAGGAACTCCTCGTTCGTGTCCGTGAGACTCATCTGTTTCTGGAGGAATTCCATCGCTTCGACGGGATTCATGTCCGAGAGGTATTTGCGCAACACCCACGTGCGGTTCATCACATCACGCGGCAGCAGCAGGTCTTCGCGGCGTGTGCCCGATGCGATGACGTCCACGGCCGGATATACGCGCTTGTTGGCCAGTTTGCGGTCTAGCTGAAGCTCCATGTTGCCCGTACCTTTGAAT
>CAKVKI010000225.1 GCA_934754975.1 uncultured Alistipes sp.
GTGGCGCGCGGCATCGACATCGAGGATATCGGCCTGGTCATCAACTACGACGTGCCGCACGACCCCGAGGATTATATCCACCGCATCGGCCGTACGGCGCGTGCCGCGGCTACCGGTTCCGCCGTGACGTTCGTCAGCGAGGAGGAACAGGGTAAATTCCACGCCATTGAGAAATTCATCGAAAGGGATATCCGCAAAGCCGAACTGCCTGCGAGCGTAGGCGAAGGCCCGAAATATGCGCCCGACGAAAACCGCGGGCGTTTCGGCCGCGGCGGCAGGGGCGGCCGTGGAGGTTCGGGTCGCGGAGGTTCCGGTCGTGGCGGTTCGGATCGCGGCCGTGGACGCGGGGACAAAGGCGACGGCGGACGTAACCGCGACCGTCGCAGCGACCGGGACCGGACAGCCGCGGCGCCGGCCGTAAATGACGGCGCCGACGCTCCGCAGGCTGCGTCTGCGGACAATGACCACGCATCGGGCCGCGGCGAAGGCAACCGGGGAACACGCGACCGCAAACGCCATCGCGGCGGCCGTAACCGCAATCGCAACCGCGGCGGAAACCCGCAGGAGGGCGGCGCCACGCCTCCCGCAAATTAAACCGGCGGACGTTCCCCGATTAAAATTGAAAAGACCGGACTCGCAAGAGTCCGGTCTTTCTGTTGATGGGCGGCGGTCGGCAGGTTTGCAGCCAGTATTCGTTATCAGCTATTCGGTATCCGGTAGCTGGCGATCGCTGATCGGCAGCCGGCTGTCTGTGTCCGGTGCTTTCCGGTTTCCGGTTCCCCGGCTCCCCGGCTCCCCGGCTTTCCGTTCTCCGTTGCCAGTTGCCAGTTGCCAGTTCCCGGCTCTCTGTTCCCGGCTTTCCCGGCTTTCTCGGCTTTCCGTTCCCGGCTCCAATCCCTAAGCTCTTGCCGCTCCTCCTCTCTCCTCCGCGCCAACTCACTTGGCGGCATTTTTCAGCCGTAGAGGTCTGCGTACGCCTGCCGCCCTGCGGCGTTTCGTTATTTCCGCTTGTCCCAGACGGGATGTGCGGGGTCTTCGGCCCTGAGCGCTTCCTCGTAGTCGATGCCCAGCGCTTTTGCAACGCCTTTGCCGTATGCGGGATCGGCGTTGGAGCAGTTGCGTACGTGACGCTGCTTGATGAAGAGCAGTGCGTCGCCCATGGCGCGCGCCGTATTCTCGCAGGTAGCCTGCTGGTCCTCCGGCGACATCAGGCGCCAGAGCTTGCCCGGCTGCGTGTAGTAATCGTCGTCGAATTCGCGTTCGTCGTAGTTGTAAACCGGACCGTCGGTCTCCAGTGGCGGCTCCTTGATGGCGGGCGTGTCGGCCCATTCGCCGAAGCTGTTAGGCTCGTAGGGCGTCGTGGCGCCGTAATTGTCGTCCGTGCGCATCTGTCCGTCGCGGTGGTAGGCATGGAACGGACAGCGGGGCTTGTTGACCGGAATCAGGTTGTGGTTTACGCCCAGCCGGTAACGCTGTGCGTCGCCGTAGGAGAACAGACGCCCCTGCAGCATCTTGTCGGGCGAGAAGCCGATGCCCTCGACGATGTTCATCGGGTTGAACGCCGCCTGCTCGACTTCGGCGTAGAAGTTCTCCGGATTGCGGTTGAGTTCCAGGATGCCCACGTCCTGCAGCGGGAAATCGCTGTGGTACCATACCTTCGTCAGGTCGAACGGATTGATCTTGTAGGTTCTGGCCTGCTCTTCGGTCATCACCTGAATCTGCATCAGCCAGCGCGGGAAATCGCCGCGTTCGATGGCTTCGAACAGGTCGCGCTGGTGCGATTCGCGGTCCTTGGCGATGACCGCTTCCGCTTCGGCGTCGGTCATGTTCTTGATACTCTGCTGTGTGCGGAGGTGGAATTTCACCCAGACACGCTTGTTGTCCTTGTCGTAGAAACTGTAGGTGTGGCTTCCGAATCCGTGCATGTGGCGGAACGAAGCCGGAATGCCGCGCGGCGACATGGTGATGGTCACCTGATGCAGCGCTTCGGGCAGCAGCGTCCAGAAATCCCAGTTGTTGGTGGCGCTGCGCAGGCCCGTGCGGGGATCGCGCTTGATGGCGTGGTTCAGGTCGGGAAACTTCAGCGGGTCGCGCAGGAAAAAGACCGGGGTATTGTTGCCCACCAGGTCCCAGTTGCCCGCGTCGGTGTAGAATTTGATGGCGAAACCGCGGATGTCGCGCTCGGCGTCGGCGGCGCCGCGTTCGCCCGCAACGGTCGAGAAACGCACGAAACATTCGGTTTTCTTGCCCACCTGGGCGAAGATGGAAGCCCGCGTGTATTCGGAAATGTCGTGCGTGACGGTGAAGGTGCCGAAGGCGCCGGAGCCTTTGGCATGCATGCGGCGCTCGGGAATTACCTCGCGGTCGAAGTGTGCGAGTTTTTCGAGGAACCACGGGTCCTGCAATGCCACAGGTCCGCGCTGCCCTGCGGTCTGGATGTTCTGGTTGTCGGCGATGGGCCGGCCGTTTTCGGCTGTTAATTTCTTTTTTTCCATAGTGTTTTCGTTTAGTTAGGGCAGAATGTTTGTATAAATGTAGGTTATATTTGCGTGACATACAAATAGATAATTCTGATGGCGCTATAACCTGAAGTTATGCGGCTCCAAAATCGTGCCCCGATCGGCCGGAAAGGGCGGTGCGAATTTTTTTGGAAAACAGGGCGGTGTTTGATGCAGGATTGTTATCTTTGGTGAAAATACCGGAAGCGTACTCCGGCGATCAATCTCCTGTCCCATGGATTTAGCATTCAGCACGCCTTTGAAAGGCAATCTCGTTTTGTGCGGCGACTACCGCGACGCGGAACTTCTGCGCCGTCCCAATCTCTATAAATTCCTCTGGGTGCGGCAGGGCCGCATCCGGGCCGAGGTGGATCACATTCCGCTCGAACTGGAGTCCGCCGAAATGCTGCCCCTGACCCCTTTACACCAGCTTGAGATCACGCAGTCCGACGGCGAATACCTCATTCTGGCTTTCGACAGCAATTTCTACTGCATCTTCGGCCACGACGGCGAGGTTTCGTGCAGCGGCCTTTTGTTCAACGGAACTTCGGAAGTCCTGCGGCTCCGGTTGTCCGAAGCCCGGACCGCCGCCCTGCAGGCCGTGGTGGACGAACTGCGCGCCGAATACGAAGTGGCCGACGGCCTGCGCGAGGAGATGCTCCGCATGCAGCTCAAACGGTTCATTATAATATGTACGCGCATCGCGCGCGAACGGTTCGAAATCGGAGCCGACCGCGAGAAACTCTTCGATACCGTGCGCCGCTATTACGTGCTGGTGGACGAGCATTTCCGGACCAAAAAGCGTGTGCAGGAGTATGCCGAGCTGCTGCATCGTTCCCCCAAGACGCTGACCAACCTCTTCGCCGCATGCGCCCAGCCTTCGCCGCTGAGCGTCATCCACGACCGGATCAATGCCGAAGCGCGCCGCCTGCTGCTCTACACCTCCAAAAGCGCCAAGGAGATCGGTTACCTGCTGGGTTACGACGATACGGCGGCTTTCAGTCGTTTTTTCGCCAAAATGAACGGCGAAAGCATCACGGAGTTCCGTCAGCGCGAAAAACGGGAATAATCGGCAACGCATCCGGCGATCCTGCCATCGCAGGCGTGCGCCGGAATCCGGACCTTTGCACCATCGGATTAAAAAACTGAAACTATGATGCAAAAACTTACCGGCCTGTTTTACGGCTTTCTGAAAATCGCCGCCGATTCGCAGCGGCTCGGACTCGGCATGCTCCGGGTCGCCATCCTGATTATCTTCGTCTGGATCGGGGGACTGAAATTCTGGAACTACGAAGCCGAGGGAATCGTGCCTTTCGTGGCGAACAGCCCCTTTATGAGCTTTTTCTACAATGAGAAAGCGCCCGAATACAAGGATTACAAACTCAAGGAGGGCGAATTCGACGCGGTCAAACACGAGTGGCACGAGAAAAACAACACGTATGGATTTTCGCATGGGCTGGGGCTGCTGATAATGAGCATCGGCATCCTGACTTTCCTGGGATTCTTTTCGGCCCGTGTGGGGCTGGTCGGCGAATTGCTGGCTATCGTAATGACGCTTGGCACGCTGTCGTTCCTCGTGACTACGCCCGAAGTCTGGGTGCCTGATCTGGGAAGCGGCGAATCCGGATTTCCGTTGTTGTCGGGGGCCGGGCGGCTGGTGATAAAGGACACGGCGATCCTCGCCGGGGCTGTGCTTCTGCTCTCCGACACGGCTCGGAGACTGCTGGCGCGGCGGGAAGCGTAATAAAAAAGGACGACATACGTCGTCCTTTTTTATTGTCGCGGGTGGAAATCCCGGATTTCGCCTTGTGAAAAAGGTTCGGAAGCCGGTATTGCAGTCGTGTTATTTTTGCCGGAAGTAGATCTGCATCGGCACTCCGGAGTACTAAAAAGTCCCCCTTTGTCAAAGGGGGATTTAGGGGGAATGTCAATTCCGGATTTCGCCGCGTGAAAAGGTCCTCCGGAAGTCGGTATTGCAGTCGTGTTATTTCTGCCGGAAGTAGATCTGCATCGGCACTCCGGCGAAATCCCAGTGGTCGCGGATGTTGTTTTCCAGGAAACGGCGGTATGGCTCCTTGATGTACTGCGGCAGGTTGACGAAGAAGGCGAACTGCGGCGTGGGCGTCGGGAGCTGGGTCACATATTTGATCTTGATGTATTTGCCCTTGGTTGCAGGGGGC
>CAKVKI010000226.1 GCA_934754975.1 uncultured Alistipes sp.
GTTTACACCAACATTCAGAAAAGTTATCCGGCCCGTATCGAAGGTTCGACCGTGCTGGTTTACGACATTACGGATTCGCTGCCGGAACCGGCGGAATTATTAGGCAGCATAAGCATCCAGGACAGCGGTTTCTCGGTCAATTGCAATTACGAAGCAGTCATGCAGCGGGCCAAAGACGAAACGAACAAAATCGGCGGCAACGGACTCCGCCTGCTCCTGCATAAAGAGCCTTCGCTGGCCAGCTCGTGCCACCGCATCGCGGCCGACATGCTGCTGTTCCCCGACTCGGTCTACACGGCTTCGTATTTCGACAATATCGCGGCGCAGAACGCCCGTCTGTCCATGTACGGAGGGCCGAAGAACGGAGAGCCGTCCCCAGTCGGCAAGCGGGGGAAACCGGTCATCGAAACCGGACGGAATACGTTCGTAATAAATGCAGGATATGCGTTCATAACCAGTGAGTACGTGGTTCCGGGCGGCCTTACGGGCAACCCGAAGCAGGGACTCGACATCAACGCCGCCTACCAGTGGCATGCCCGCAACGGACTGGGATTCGGACTGCGCTATTCGGGCTATTTCACCTCCGTCAAAGGCGGCGGGGAAACGCTCAGCATCGGCCTGCACTACTTCGCGCCGGAGTTCTCCCTGCGCCAGGAGCTGGGCCGCAGGTGGGCTTTCCGCGAGTCGATCGGTATCGGATATGCGCGATACAGCGAGACTGTCGGCAGTATTACGGGAAGCATCGGCGGCCTGGGATACCACGCGGAATTCGGCATCGAGTACAAACTCTCGAAATACGTCGGAATCGGAGTCGGGATCGGAGCCTACCAGGCGCGTTTCAACTCGGCCGACGAGCTGATAAAGCAATATACCGACGAAGAGAAAGCCGGCATTTCACGTATCAGCCTGAACGGCGGAATGCGATTCTATTTCTAGGACGGGATTCCGACACCGGAACACAGTAAAAAAACGAATGCGACTATGGTTCAACGATTTTCACTGACTTCACGAATCTGCGGCACGGCGGCGGCGATTGTCCTGCTGAGCGGCAGCGCAGCACGGCTCCGTGCCGCCGTCCCCGAAGCGACCGCATCCCGCACGGATAGGTCTGCGACGGCTTGTACGCCAGCGCAAGCGCAGGTGCGGACAGGGACAGAGGAAGAGCTGGTCCAGCCTGTGGAAGGACAAGCCCAGATGGCGGAAGAACCGATCAGAACGGCGGCGGCAGGCGACCGGAGCAAACGCGCCCGGCACCTCGCCCCGCGCGGACGTTCGCAGCATACGTTCTTCGCCAACGCCGGGTACACGGCGATCCTCTCGACGATTTATCTCCGCGAAAGTTCTTCCGGCTCGCTGAACGAAGGGCTGGACATCACGGCGGGTTACAACTGGACGTCGCGCCGGGGATTGGGCGTCGGCGTCATCTATTCGGGCAGTTTCATCTCGGCCGAACGCAGGGGATTCGAGCGGACGAGCCGTATTCATTACATCGCCCCGGAGTTCGTCGCACGACAGCGCGTCGGACGCAGGTGGCTTTTTCGCGAAAGCGCGGGTATCGGCTACGGCCGTTACATCCGCGGCTACGCCGGCCTGACTGGCAGCAGGGGCGGCGTAGGTATTCACGAGTCGGCCTCGGCCGAATTCATGCTGACGCGCTTCCTCGGATTGGGAGTCACCGTCGGCGGACAGTGGCTGATCGTCGATTCGCCCGACATCGACGACGGCGGCGAACTGAACCTGGTCGGCATATTCCGCTTTCAGGCAGGCGGCGGAATCCGATTCTATTTTTAATGCCGGCCGGGCGCAATAATTGCAGGTTATTTAACGTTGTGTCTTCTAGACGCAAACAAAACAGTTAGGATAATGAGCAAAGGTAACAAAATGGATCAGGCGGCGCTTCGCTATCACAGTGAGGGCCGCCCGGGGAAGATAGCGGTCGTACCGACCAAGCCCTATCACACGCAGCATGATTTGTCACTGGCCTATTCGCCCGGCGTCGCAGCCCCGTGCCGCGCCATCGAGGCCAATCCCGACGACGTGTATCGCTACACCAACAAAGGCAATCTGATAGCAGTCATTTCGAACGGCACCGCCGTCCTCGGACTGGGTAATATCGGCGCTCTGGCAGGCAAGCCCGTTATGGAAGGCAAAAGCATGTTGTTCAAGACGTTCGCAGACATCGACGCTTTCGACATCGAAGTCGATGAAACCGACACCGAAGCGTTCATCCGCACGGTGAAGGCCATCGCCCCGACTTTCGGCGGCATCAACCTCGAAGACATCAAAGCCCCGGAATGCTTCGAAATCGACCGGAGGCTGAGCGAAGAACTGGATATTCCCGTGATGCACGACGACCAGCACGGCACGGCCGTGATTTCGACGGCGGCGCTGATAAATGCGGCGAAAATCGCCGGAAAACCGCTCGACAAACTCCGCGTGGTCGTGAACGGCGCCGGTGCCGCGGCCATCGCCTGCGCGCGGCTCTTCATCGCCGTGGGCGTCCGCCGCGAAAACATGATTTTCTGCGACAGTCAGGGCGTGGTCACCACCTACCGCACGGACATCAACGAGATAAAACGCGAATTCGCCACCACCCGCCGCATCACCACGCTCGCCGAAGCCATTCACGACGCCGACGTTTTCCTCGGCGTGTCGAAAGCCGACGTGCTGACGCCCGAGATGCTGCGCACGATGGCGACCGATCCGATCGTCATGGCGCTGGCCAATCCCGATCCGGAAATCGCTTACGACAAAGCCGTCGTTTCGCGTCCCGATATCATCTTCGCAACGGGCCGCTCGGACTACCCCAATCAGGTAAACAACGTACTGGGCTTCCCCTACATTTTCCGCGGGGCGCTCGACGTCCGGGCCACGAAGATCAATGAAGCGATGAAACTCGCCGCAGCGCACGCCCTGGCCAGCCTGACACAGGAACCTGTTCCGAGCGTAGTGCTGCGCGCCTATGCGCTGGGCAAGCTGGAATTCGGCCGCGATTACCTGATTCCCAAGCCGTTCGACCCGCGTCTGTTGTGTACCGTCGCCCCGGCCGTGGCCCGTGCTGCCGTCGAATCGGGCGTAGCACGACAACCCATCACGGACTGGGACGTCTATGTCGAGAAATTGCGGACCATGACCGAGGTTTAGCAATACTCATATAATAAAATAAAAAGCCCTCGTCGATGAACGGGGGCTTTTTATTTATAGATAGCCGTCGTATGCCCTAGACAAAGAGCGCGGCGAAATCGGCGGACGACATCGGCCGCACCTCGCAGTCGCCGATTCCCACGGGCAGCACGATGCGCAGCATGCCGTCCTCGCTCTTCTTGTCCTTGCCCACCTCTTTGAGCAGGCGTTTCACATCGACGGGCGGCATGAGGTCGAAGCCCAGCTTCTCCAGCACGTTCACGATCCGGTCGCGGTCGGCGGACTGCAACACGCCGAGCTTCACCGCGGCGTCGGCGATCAGGGCCGTGCCGACGGCCACGGCTTCGCCGTGGTTCATGCGGTTCGAACACTTTTCGATAGCGTGGGCCAGCGTATGCCCGAGGTTGAGTTTGCGGCGGTCGCCTGTCTCGCGCTCATCGCGTTCGACGATATCGGCTTTGACGCGGACCGCAGCGGAAATAGCGTCCGTAAGCAGGTCGGTATCGGTGCGCAGGGACTCGAAAGAGGCATTTTCGATCCGGGTGAAAAGGTCGGCGTCGGCGATGATAGCCGCCTTGACGACCTCGGCCAATCCCGCGCGGAACTCCCGGTCGGAGAGCGTGCGCAGCATTTCGGGATCACAGATCACGAAGCGCGGCTGCATGAAAGTTCCGGCCATATTCTTATAGCCGTCCACATTTACGCCGTTCTTGCCGCCCACGCTGGCGTCCACCTGTCCCAGCAGGGTGGTCGAGATAAATCCGAACGACAGTCCGCGCATGTAAGTCGCAGCGGCGAAGCCCGCCACGTCGGTCACGATGCCGCCCCCGACGGCGAGTACGAATGTGGAACGGTCCACGCCCATTTCGATGAACCGCCGATAGATGGATTCCACGGTCTGCAGGGTCTTTATGCTTTCGCCCGAACCGATGAGTACCGTGTCGTACGAAGCCAGCATCGGATGGTAAAGGCGGTCGATCGTAGCGTCGGAGACAACGACCACGCGCCCCTCCGGCAGCACCCCGGAGAGGATGTCCGCCGTGGGACCGATATAAATCTCGCTTTGTTCCCGAACGTTGAAGGAGGGTTTCATGATCTTTAACTTTTTTAAGAAGCCAACAAATTTAGTATATTTTCCCGAGAATTTGTTACCTTTGCACCACAAAATCTATTCACATGCAAAAACTACGCAATATTGCAATTATTGCACACGTAGACCACGGCAAAACCACGCTCGTCGACAAAATGATCCTCGCCGGCAACATCCTGCGCGACAACGCCAAGCAATCCGGAGAGCTGATCCTCGACAACAACGACCTCGAGCGCGAACGCGGAATCACGATTCTTTCGAAAAACGTCTCGGTAATTTACAAGGATTATAAAATCAACATTATCGACACCCCGGGCCACGCCGACTTCGGCGGCGAAGTGGAGCGTGTCCTGAACATGTGCGACGGCGTGCTGCTGCTGGTCGATGCGTTCGAAGGCACCATGCCCCAGA
>CAKVKI010000227.1 GCA_934754975.1 uncultured Alistipes sp.
GGTATGGCCAATATGGCGGGCGGCTTTTCGTTCGACCTGACGGCAGGGGCCGCGAACAATACGGCGGCCTACACCGGCCGTTCGGCGCAGATCAACTACTGCGGCGTGGATTTCACGGTCCGGCCCGCGCTCGGCGCCGGAGTCCTGAAAACCTACCTGACGATCAATCCCGCGGACTATTCGATCGGCAATGGCCAAGTCTATGTCGTGGTGCGAACCGCCGACGGCTATACGGCGACCTATGTGCGGCCGGGACTTGTGATTTCGTCGGGGCAGATGAAGGTCATCAGACAGGAGGTTTCCACGGGGACAGCGCCTCAGGCGGTCACCGATCTGATGACGGACGGCGAAACGGCCAACTGCTACGTCGTCTCCGATCCGTCGCAGACCTACAGTTTCGATGCGACGGTGGCCGGCAACGGGGTGATAACTCCGGGTTTGCAGCAGGCCGTGCAGGGCTTCGAAGGCCGCACGCTTTCGACCTCGCTGGCCGGAACCGAAGCCCGTCTGCTGTGGCAGAGCGCACCTTACCTGATCGCCCCGGGAAGCGTCTCGTATGACGGCGGGAAGATTCTGTTTACGCTGACGGAGCGTCCGACTCAGCTCGGCGGCAATGCCGTGATCGGGCTTTTTGCCGATGCCGCAGCCACCGAAGCGCTCTGGAGCTGGCATATCTGGATTACCGACAAGACCAACGACGAACTGCTCGCGCTGGCTGAGACATACACCATGTTTTCCGATTACGAAGCGGTCTACGGCGTCGGCTCGGCCGTGATGATGGACCGCAATCTGGGGGCGATTTACAAGGAAGACGGCGCCTATGCCCGTTCGTTCCGCGCCCCGCTCTACCAGTGGGGCCGCAAGGACCCGTTCCCGTGGGGAACGGTCGTGTTCGACGCGCAGAGCGTGCCCCATAATTATATCACGACATGGCAGCCCGTGCAGAGTACGGGTTCTCCGGGACAGTATGCCGGTTACACGGGCAATACGTGGTACGCTACGGCGCATCCCGATACCTTTATCGCCACCGTCCCGGATACTTCCTACGACTGGTATTACGGCGGCGGCAAGGGCAACGGCCCGGATTACCGCAACAACGAGCTGTGGGGCAATCCGACGGGGTATACCGTCGGCCAGACCACGGCCAAAACGCTGTTCGACCCCTGTCCGCCGGGATGGAAGGCGCCGCACCCCTATGTTTTCAGCGCCTTCACCAAAACCGGCGCTTCGACCGCCGTAGCCAGCGGCGAGACGAAGGTCTCAGGCTCTTTTCTTCAGGGCTGGAATTTCTATTACGATATGACGGAGACGACCTATTATCCCGGCGTGGGATACCGGTACGACGAATACGGCACGTTCGCTTTTACGCCTTCGGGATATTATTGGACGAGCAGTCCCGCGCCGTCCGATACGTTCGGGGCATGGGTTTTCGGACTTACAAGCGTGAATATCTACCAGCGCCTTTCCGATCCGCGCGGATTCGGACTTCCGATGCGGTGCATGAAAGAGTGATTATTCCGTTTTGATGTTGCCCCGGATGCGCGCCAGACCGCTGCGGGCCAGGGGCGTTGCGCCCATGCGGGCTTCGAATTGCGTTTCGTCCATCGCCATCCACGCTTCGGCATCCATCGTCAGCGGGTCGAAAATGGGGTCGAAAGCCGGATTGGCGTGCATCGGCGCCTTCTGGTTGTGGGGACAGCAGCTCTGGCAGCGGTCGCAGCCGAAGATCCAGCCGTCGAGGTCGATCCCTCCGGCCGGTTCCCGTTCGATGGTGTGGCACGAGATGCAGCGTCCGGTGTCGATCACCTTCGGCACGACGATAGCCTCCGTGGGACAGCTCTCGATACAGTTGTGGCAGCGGCCGCAGCGGGAACCCTCGAAGGGCGCGTCGTAGGCGTCGGCCTCATCGGTCAGGAGCAGTTCGCCAAGCAGGACATAGGTGCCGTGGCGGGGCGTGACGAGCAGCGACTGGCGGCCTATCCAGCCCAGTCCGGCTTCCACGGCGAGCTGTTTTTCGAGCAGCGGGGCCGTATCGACGAACGCCCGGCCGCCGAGTCCGGGATCGGCGGCTTTCAGGACCTCCAGCATGCCGTTCAGCATCCCTTTTATCGTCGTGTGATAGTCCGCCGTGCAGGCATAGGAGGCGATTTTGGTGCGATGCCCGGGGGGATACCCTTCGCCGATGCGGTTTTTGTAACTTACGGCGCAGACCACCGCCGTGCGCGCTCCTTCGACGAGCCTGCGCGGATCGGCGCGCTTCTCGATATTGCGTTCCATGTAAGTCAGCGACGACTGATAACCCTTGCCCAGCCATGCCCGGAGCCACGCCTCGTTCGGGGCCAGGTGGCCGCAGGGCGTAAGGCCGCAGAGATCGAATCCTGCATCGGCGGCAAGTTTTTTGATGTGCTGATAGTCGAGCATGCTGATAAATTTGTCCCAAAAATAATGTTTTTTAACCGGAAATTAGTAATTTCGCCCCAAACTTTCACGTTATCTGGACGTAGTTAAAAACGAAAAAAATTATGACCATCAATACACTTTACGAACTGGCCCGCAACAGCGTGGAAAAGTTCGCGTCGAAAGTCGCATTTTCGATGTTCGAAGGCGACGACGTGACTTATGCCGAGGTGGGCCGTCGTATTGCCAAGGTACAGGAAATCCTCACCGGCGCCGGTCTGCAGGCCGGGGACAAGGTGGCCCTGCTGAGCAGCAATATGCCCAACTGGGGCGTCTGTTACTTCGCCGTCACTTCGGCCGGTATGGTCGCCGTGCCGATTCTTCCGGACTTTTCGGGCGAAGAACTGGACATGATTATCGAACACTCGGAAGCCAGGGCGCTGCTCGTATCCGACAAACTTTTCACCAAACTTTCGAAACAGACCATCGGGCGGCTCAACGTCGTGGTCCGCACCAAGAATCTCGGGGTCATCGCCCAGCAGGTCCATGCCGAAGGTTCGACGGCCGTGCCCGAACCCGACGACCTGGCGGTCATCATCTACACGTCGGGAACCACCTCCAAGCCCAAGGGCGTGATGCTTACTCATTCGGCCCTCTGCGCGCAGGTGGGCATTTCGTCGGGCATCTTCCCCGTGCAGCCGGACGACGTATTCCTTTCGGTGCTGCCGCTGTCGCACACCTATGAATGTTCGATCGGCATGATCTATCCGTTCTCGATGGGTGCCCGGGTCGTGTATCTGGATCGTCCGCCTACGGCCTCGGCCCTGATGCCGGCTTTGCGCGCGATACGGCCCTCGGTGATGCTGATCGTGCCGCTCATCATCGAGAAAATCTACCGCTTGCAGGTCCTCGCCAAATTCAAGTCCACCGGATTCTGGCGCACGCTCTATAAAATCGGCTTCATGCGCCGTTACCTGCACCGCGTTGCGGGCAAGAAACTGCTCAAGCTCTTCGGCGGCCGCCTGCGCTTCCTCGGCATCGGCGGTGCGAAACTCGACGGCGACGCCGAGAAGTTCCTGCTGGAGGCCAAAGTGCCTTACGCCATCGGTTACGGACTTACCGAGACTGCGCCGCTGCTGGCCGGCGCCGCGCCTTCGCAGGTGCGGCTAGGTTCGACCGGCCCGCAGGCTCCGGGCGTCGAACTGCGTCTGGAGAATATCAATCCCGATACCCGACAGGGCGAAGTGGTGGCTTTGTCGCCCAGCGTCATGCTCGGTTATTTCAAGAATCCCGAAGCCACGAAGGAGGTTTTTACGGACGACGGCTGGTTCCGGACGGGCGATCTGGGCGAATTCGACAAGGACGGGTGGCTTTATATCAAAGGCCGCCTGAAAAATATGATCGTGGGCCCCGGCGGCGAAAATATCTATCCGGAGGACATCGAAACCGTCCTCAATTCGCATGTTTACATCGCCGACTCGATCGTTACCGAACAGCAGGGCCGTCTTGTGGCCCTCGTGCATTTCAACCGGGACGAGATCGAAACCATGATCGACGACTGGCGCGAGGAGTGGGCGACCAAGAAGGAGGCGTGGGAAGCCAAGACCGAGCAGCTTAAAAAAGAGATCATGGATTTCGTGAACGCCAAGGTCAATCGCTTTTCGCGTATTTCGGAGGTCGTCGAGGAGAAGGACGACTTCGCCAAGACCCCGACGCACAAAATCAAGCGTTTCCTCTACAGCAAAAAGCAGGCTGCCGGAAAACCGGAAGAGCATCCTGACGGACGGCCCGACACGAAGTAAGAGTATCCGTGAATAAGGAATACCGCGCCATTCACGGCGCGGTATTCTTTTGTCCGTATGTCGCTCCGGCATAGGCTGGCATACAGGGCCGGTGGCTGCGAGTCCGGGCTATTGTGGAACTAGGGAGCTTTCCGGCAGGAAGGCTCCCTAGTTGCGATTTGCGGTTTTCTCTTTTTGCTGATTTGCAATTCTTTTTTTGCCGGTCTGCGGCTTGCTTTTGCCGGTCTGCCGTGGGGCTCGCTATTGTCCGTGCGCTGCGGCATCGACGCTCAGGAACGGGACGCTCTCCGCATCGGGAAGCACGGCGCGTTCGGTCCGGGTCTGCACGATCTCCTTATAATGGGCCGAAAGGTCCAGTTCGGCGTTTTTGAGACCTTTGGTGCCCGGTCTCTGGCTTTTGAAAGCCGGCGGCCGTGAAG
>CAKVKI010000228.1 GCA_934754975.1 uncultured Alistipes sp.
GGTGCAGCAGGAGATCGCCCTCTACAAGGTGACGCGCAGCCGCAGCGTCGAGCGCATCGTGCGCGAACACAATGTCCGCATCCTCGAAATCGACGACGACTACATCGTGGTCGAGAAGACGGGGCACAAGGCCCAGACCAAGGAGCTGTTCCGCCTGCTGCAGCCTTACGGCGTGCAGCAGTTCGTGCGCAGCGGCATCGTGGCCATCATCAAATCGCGGCGCGAACTGCTCAACGAGTACCTCGAAGAGCTGGAACGCAGCAGGCAGCAAACGAATTCAATTTACTTTTAAAATCTTATAAAATTATGGCACAGATCAATTTCGGCGGAGTCGAAGAAAATGTTGTTACACGCGAGGAGTTCCCCCTGGAGAAAGCCCGCGAAGTCCTGAAAAACGAAACCATCGCCGTGATCGGCTACGGCGTGCAGGGTCCGGGGCAGTCGCTCAACCTCAAGGACAACGGATTCAACGTCATCGTCGGCCAGCGCGAGGGCAGCAAGAGCTGGGACAAAGCCGTCGCCGACGGCTGGGAGCCGGGCAAGACGCTCTTCGACATCGAAGAGGCCGCCGAGCGTGCGACGATCATCCAGTACCTGCTGTCCGACGCGGGCCAGATCGCCGTATGGCCGGCCATCGAAAAACACCTCACACCGGGCAAGGCGCTCTACTTCTCGCACGGCTTCGGCATCACCTACAAGGAGCGCACGGGCATCGTGCCCCCGGCCGGCGTGGACGTGATCCTGATCGCCCCCAAAGGTTCGGGCACCTCGCTGCGGCGCATGTTCCTGCAGGGCCGGGGGCTGAATTCGAGCTATGCCGTCTTCCAAGATGCCACGGGCCGCGCCTTCGAGCGCGTGGTGGCGCTGGGCATCGGCGTAGGTTCGGGCTACCTGTTCGAAACCGACTTCAAACGCGAAGTCTACTCCGACCTGACGGGCGAGCGCGGCACGCTGATGGGCGCGATCCAGGGCATTTTCGCCGCCCAGTACGAGACGCTCCGCGCCAACGGGCACACCCCTTCGGAAGCCTTCAACGAGACGGTCGAGGAGCTGACGCAGTCGCTCATGCCGCTGGTCGCCGAGAACGGCATGGACTGGATGTACGCCAACTGTTCGACCACGGCCCAGCGCGGCGCGCTGGATTGGTGGAAGCGGTTCCGCGACGCCACGAAACCCGTCTTCGAAGAGCTTTACCGCGAAGTCGCCGCCGGCAACGAAGCCCAGCGCTCGATCGACCTCAACAGCAAGCCCGACTACCGCGAGAAGCTCGACGAAGAGCTGCGCCAGATGCGCGAGAGCGAGATGTGGCGGACCGGCGCCGTGGTGCGCAAGCTGCGGCCCGAAAACAACTGACGCAATGCGGACGTTCCGGGGCCGTAGGGTCCCGGTATCGGCCTGCCGGCCGGCGGCGCACGCCGCACGCCCGGCTTATCCTATTGACAAACCCCGGAACCGCCCTATCCAAAGGGACGGTTCCACGACAACCAAAGAATAGAAAATGTGTGGATTCGTAGGACTATTTGACATCCGGCAGAAATCGGATGCGCTGCGCACGCAGGTGCTGAAAATGTCGAAAAACATCCGGCACCGGGGCCCCGACTGGTCGGGCGTCTACTGCGGCGACCGGGCGATTCTCTCCCACGAGCGGCTTTCGATCGTCGATCCCCAGTCGGGCGGGCAGCCCCTCTTCAGCCGCGACGAAAAACTGGTGCTGGCCGTGAACGGCGAGATATACAACCACCAGGATATCCGCGACGAGCTGGCCGGGGAGTATGATTTCCGGACAGGTTCGGACTGCGAGGTGATCCTGCCCCTTTACCAAAAAATGGGCGTCGGACTGCTCGAAAAGATCAGCGGCATCTTCGCTTTCGCGCTGTACGACATCGAAAACGACGAATACCTGATCGCCCGCGATCCGATCGGCGTCATCCCGCTCTACATCGGCTGGGACCGCGACGAGCAGTTCTACGTGGCCTCGGAACTGAAAGCCCTCGAAGGAGTCTGCACCACGATCCAGCCCTTCCTGCCGGGCCACTACTGGTCGAGCAAAGAGGGAAAAATGGTCCGCTGGTACGACCGCGACTGGTTCGAATACGACGCCGTGAAAGAGACCGGCGCCGACATCCCGGCCCTGCGCGCCGCCCTCGAAGCCGCCGTCAAGCGGCAGCTGATGTCCGACGTGCCCTACGGCGTACTGCTCTCGGGAGGTCTCGACTCGTCGATCATCTCGGCCGTCGCCCGGAAATTCGCCGACCGGCGCGTCGAATCGCACGACCGCGACCGGGCGTGGTGGCCCCAGCTCCACTCCTTCGCCATCGGACTCGAAGGCTCGCCCGACCTCACGGCGGCCCGCAAGGTGGCCGACCAAATCGGCACCGTACACCACGAAATCCACTACACGATCCAGGAGGGTTTGGACGCCGTGCGCGACGTGATCTACTTCATCGAGACGTACGACGTGACCACCGTGCGCGCATCGACGCCGATGTACCTGCTGGCGCGCGTCATCAAATCCATGGGCATCAAGATGGTGCTTTCGGGCGAGGGCGCCGACGAGGTCTTCGGCGGCTACCTTTACTTCCACAAGGCCCCGAACGCCCGGGCTTTCCACGAGGAGACCGTGCGCAAGGTCGGCAAACTCCACCTCTACGACTGCCTGCGGGCCAACAAGTCGCTGGCGGCATGGGGCGTCGAGGGGCGTGTGCCGTTCCTCGACAAAGAATTCCTGGACGTAGCGATGCGCATCAACCCCGAAGCGAAGATGGCTAAGGACGGACATATCGAGAAGTGGATTCTGCGCAAGGCTTTCGAGGATATACTCCCCCGGGAGATCGTCTGGCGCCAGAAAGAGCAGTTCTCCGACGGCGTAGGCTACGGTTGGATCGACACCCTGAAACGGATCTCCTCCGAAGCGGTCTCCGACCGTGAAATGGAGCATGCCGCCGAGCGGTTCCCGATCAATCCGCCCCGCAACAAGGAGGAGTACTATTACCGCACGATTTTCGAAGAACACTTCCCGTCGCAGACCGCGGCGCAGTGCGTTCCTTCGGTGCCCTCCGTGGCGTGCAGCACCGCCGAAGCGCTGGCCTGGGACGCGGCGTTCCGCGACAAGAACGACCCGTCGGGCCGCGCCGTGCTGGGCGTCCACAACACCGACCTGACGCACGGCTAGCCCCGCATACGCTTAAAACGCTTCACCAACCGAACCTTCCGAAAAACTTCAGCATGTTTTAAGCAGAGGGAGGCCCCGGAATCCGGGGCCTCCCTAAAATTTATCCGGAAGCACACTTAAAAGGCTTCATCGCCGAAACACAGGCCCGAAGCGCCGCGGTCCGGCATGACGACGGCGGTTACTCGATGCCGCGGATATGCTTTTCCCACTTCCAGGCCGCCGCCAGCGTCTGGTCGAGCGAACGTTCGGCCTTCCAGCCCAGTTCGTCGTTGGCATACGACGGATCGGCCCAGATCGCCACGATGTCGCCCGCACGGCGGCCCACGATCTTGTAATTGAGCTTCAGGTCGTTCACCTCTTCGAACTTACGCACCAGTTCGAGTACCGAAACGCCGCGTCCCGTACCGATGTTGAAGACTTCGTACTTCTCCTTGTTCTTACCCTCGATCATGCGCGCGATCGCCGTTACATGGGCTTTGGCAAGGTCCACGACGTCGATATAGTCGCGCACGTTCGAGCCGTCGGGCGTCGGATAGTCGTCGCCGAAGACCGAAAGGCACTCGCGGAGTCCGGCGGCCGTCTGCGTGATGTAGGGAACCAGGTTCTGCGGTACGCCGCGCGGCAGTTCGCCGATCAGCGCCGAAGGATGCGCGCCGATGGGGTTGAAATAGCGCAGGGCGATGCCCTTCATGCCGTCGTAGGCCGCCAGCGAATCGCGCAGGATATCCTCGCACATCTGCTTGGTATTGCCGTAAGGCGAGGTGGCGGGCTTGCGGGGCGTCTGCTCCGTCACGGGCAGCTTGTCGGCTTCGCCGTAAACCGTACACGACGACGAAAAAACGATGTTACTGCGGCCGAACTCACGCATGAGATCGACGACGTTCATAAACGAAACGAGGTTGTTGCGGTAATATTCCAGCGGCTTGCTGACCGACTCGCCCACAGCCTTCGACGCGGCGAAATGGATCACCGAGTCGAAGTCGTACTTTTCGAACACTTTGCGAAAAGCGTCGCGGTCGCAGCAGTCCGCCTTTTCGAACGGCACTTCGACGCCCGTGATCCTGCGGACTCCCTCGACGGCGTCCATGTCGCTGTTCGAGAGATTATCGACGATCACCACGTCGTAACCGGCGCCGATCAGTTCCACGGCGGTATGCGAACCGATATAACCGGCGCCGCCGCTGACCAAAACACACGATTTTTTCATAAGTTGAGGTTTTTATTTGAGTCACAAATATAACAAGAAAAAGCGGTTATCCCTCAAAACCGTCCGAAATCCTGAACCTCCGGCCCAAAAAACCCGCTCCGGGACTTCCCGCCGAAGTCCGGAACGGGCCGTAGAAATCCGGAATGCGTCCCGCAAGCCCCGGAAGAGTTTGCCGGATCAGAATTTTTCGCCCAGCTCGCGCGGCAGGTAGAACGTGCCGTTGCGGTCGATATAGACC
>CAKVKI010000229.1 GCA_934754975.1 uncultured Alistipes sp.
CCGCTATACGGACCGCGCCGACCGGGAAATCGCAGGTTTTTTCGCCGCCACGATCGCGTGGGGCAACCGCAGGGCGATCGTCACGAGCGGCCACCGCATGATGCGCTGCATGGACGACGCCCCGGCGGACTTCGTGCGCAATGCTTCCGGGCGTGAACTGGCGGCGCTCGAAACCTATGTCCACCGTACGTTCAACGGCCGTGACCTGCGCGATTTCGTGCTGGCCCTGCGCCGCATGGACGAACGCTTCGGCGGCATCGGCGCTTTCTTCGAGGATCGTTATGCGGCGGCGCAGAGCATTCCGGCAGTGCTGGCGGAGTTCCGCCGCGAATTTTTCAGTTGCGACCATGCGCCCCGCTGCGAGAAACACCTCTCGTCGATCGACAAGGGCGCGGCCTGCAAACGGCTCTGCATGTACCTGCGCTGGATGGTGCGCCGCGACGAGCGGGGTGTGGATTTCGGTGAATGGACGCGGATTCCGATGTCGGCGCTTTACATTCCGCTCGACGTCCATGCGGGTAACATGGCCCGTGCGCTGGGACTGCTTGCGCGCCGCCAGAGCGACTGGCGGGCCGTGGAGGAGGTCACGGCGGCGCTCCGCGGATTCGATCCCGCCGATCCCGTGCGTTACGATTTCTCGCTTTTCGGCGCCGGTATCGACGGTTATCTGAAAGAGGGATGACGATGTTCCGTTTCAAACGATTCACCATACGTCAGGACCGCTGTCCGATGAAGGTCGGAACCGACGGCGTGCTGCTCGGGGCCTGGGCCGGCCTGCGGCCTGCGGACCGCCGTATCCTCGACATCGGCGCCGGCACCGGGCTGATCGCCCTGATGATGGCCCAGCGCGCTCCCGAAGCCCGGATCACGGGCGTCGACGTGGAGGACGTCGCGCAGGCCCGCGAAAATGCCGCCGCGTCGCCGTGGGGCGGCAGGGTAGCGTTCGAACAGTGTCCCGTGCAGGAATTTGCGCCGGACGAACGCTTCGACCTGATCGTCTCCAATCCGCCTTTTTTCGTCGATTCGCTGACCTGCCCCGACGAGGGTCGCACCACGGCGCGCCATGCCGTGCGCCTGCCGTTCGATCAGCTGCGCGACGCGGTCGTGCGCCTGCTCGCCGGCGGCGGTCGTTTCGCCGTGATCCTGCCGACGGACGAAGCCCGGCGTTTTACTGCCGTCTGCCGCGGATTCCTCGCGCTGACCCGCTGTACGGGCGTGCGCACCACGCCCCGCCGTCCGGTCAAACGCATGCTGATGGAGTTTGCGCGGGAAAAGGACTGTGCCGCATCTCCTGCGCCCGAGCCGGCTCTCCGTACCGGACTTTCGGTTGCGCCCGGCTCTGACGGTTGCCCTGCCACCGCGGGTCTATCTTTCGCCGCCTTTGATTTCGCAGGCTCTTCCGCCGCTTCGGTCGCACCTTTCGCCGCTCTCGATTCCGTTGCCGCTCCTGAGACCGCAATTTCCGCCTTCCCTTCCGTTTCTGCCTGCTCCGGCTGGCGCTTCGATTCCCATCCCGCATACTCCGAACTGGTGATCGGCACGGGGCTCCACGAGCAGTACACTCCCGAATACCGGGCCTTAACCCGCGATTTTTACCTGAAATTTTGATAGCACGGCAAAATAAATTACATTTGCATTAGCGAATAAAAAACTTCGAGACCATGAAACTCAGACTTCTGGCCCTCGCCCTCGCCGTTTGCGGCGGCGCGGCGGCGCAAAATCCATACATCGCCCTGCAGGGCGCAAACGAAACTGCCGAAGGCATCGTCGTCTCCCAGCCCCGCACGGTGCTGGCCGTGGACGTCACCGTCGAGAAAGAGGTGACCCTCAGCGGTCCTTACGCCCGTTATGCGCAAAAATTCCTCGGCGTCCGCGCGCCGCTCACCGACAAGACCGGCTGGACCGTCACGGGTGCTTCGGTCGCCCTGCTCGATGCCAAGGCATGCCTCGACGCACCCGCCCCGGCCGAGCCTTCGCGCCGCGTTATGACCCATGCCACGGCCGAAGACGAATTCGCCCGCCTGCAGGCCGACAAGAACGATATGACGGTGCTGGCGCTGGAAGACGCCGCCCGCGAAGCCGCCAATACGATCTTCTCGCTCCGCAAGCACCGCATCGAACTGATTACGGGCGAAGCCGGTGAAAACGTCTTCGGAGAAGGACTCAAGTCAGCCCTTTCGGAGATCGAACGTCTGGAGCAGAGCTATCTGGAACTCTTCCTCGGCAAGCGCATCCTGACGACCGAGACGCGCCGCTATGTGGTTTATCCCCAGGCCGACAAGAAGCAGTATATCGTCTGCCGCTTCAGCCCTGCCGCAGGTTTGCTCCCCGAGAGCGATCTTTCGGGCGACATGGTGCTGTTGCAGATCGAGCCTTCGGGCAACACTTCCAATGCGCTCGAAGCTTCGCCCAAGGAGGCCAACGTCGTCGCATGCCGCGTGGCCGATCCTTCGGTCTGCACGGTCATCGCCGGCGGCCGCGAATATGCCCGCGCGGTACTGCCCCTCTTCGAGTTCGGCCGTACGATCAACGTGGCGCTTCCCCGCCGCAAATAATTTCCGCCG
This sequence comes from uncultured Alistipes sp., assembly GCA_934754975.1. GTDB lineage: Bacteria > Bacteroidota > Bacteroidia > Bacteroidales > Rikenellaceae > Alistipes. The sequence continues at coordinate 2,565 of CAKVKI010000229.1, forward strand.
ATGGACTTCACGTCGCGTATGGTGGCGCTGCTCGGCGAGCTGCGCCGCGAGCGAAACGGCGCCGTCGCCGATGCGATGCGCTGTTACGGCGCGCCGTACGGTCTCAACTACGGCGTGAGCCTGCCGACGCTGCGCAAACTCGCGCGCGCTGAGACTCCCGACCACGATTTCGCCCGTTACCTTTATTTGCAGGAGGTCCGCGAACTGCGCCTCGCAGCGCTGCATATCGCCCGGCCCGAATCGCTTACGCCCGATGAATTTCCGGCATGGGCCGCCGGGATCGTCAATTCCGAAGTCGCAGAAGAAGCCGCTTTCGCTTTCCTGAGCCGCGCCGATGCGCTTCCGGCGTTGTTCGACGCGTGGATCGCCGACCCGAATCCGCTGCTTCGATACGCCGCGTTGCACTCCGCCGCCCGGAGCGGCCGCCTTACGGCGGCATGGATCGCTCCCGCCGTCGAAGCGGTCCGCCGAGCCGCCGGGACTGCCGCCGCATCGGTCGCTGGACCCCTAGCCGGGGCTGTGGCTGAATCCGTTGCCGAATCCGTTTCCGGGACCATCGCGGAACCGGTCGCCGGATTTGCCGTAGAATCCGCAGCCGGATTTACCGTCAAACCTGTCGTCAAACCCGTTCCTGACCTTATTGCCAAATCCGCCGCCAAACCCACCGCCAAACCCGCCGCCGAATCCGCCGCTGAACCCGCCGCCAGACGTGTCGCCGGATGCGCCGCCGAATCCATCTCCAAGCCTGCCGCCGTCCTGCTTTCCGCACCTTTGGCCGCCCGCCTGATCGCGCAGGGGGCCGTGGCACTGCTGGCCGCCGTCGGCGCCCTGAACGGGGAGAACCGGCAGGCGGTACTCCGCGCAGCCGGTTCTCTGGGTAAACTCCCTGCCGAAGACTACGTCCACGAGGAGCTTGCCTGGCGTCTGGAAGCATAGCTTCCGCATATCAGCGCTGACCCACGTGTTCGCGCTTTTCCAACTCTTTGAGTACGTTCACCAGGTGTTCGTAGCCGATGCGGCCGCTTTCGCGCCACAGCACCTCGCCGCGGCGGAAGAACATGAGCGTCGGCACCGACATGATGTTGTAGCGGTGTACGATTTCGAGCATGTCCCGGTCGTCGATATCCACTTTGTAGACATCCACGCGTCCGTTCATCGTCTCCTGAAACCGGTCTACGGTGGGGTGCATCATCTGGCACGGTCCGCACCATGTGGCGAAGAAGTCCACGAACGTCACGGCGTCCCGCCAGATAATCTTGTCAAAATCCATTGCTGTCATATTTGTGATGTTTAGTTCATTTCCGCCCAGGTAAGTTCTGCATAAACCTTGTCTGCCAATTCTTTTTCGACGTAGCTGATCGTGCGCCGCAGCCCTTCGGCCAGCGGCGTGCGGGGTGTCCAGTCCAGTTCGCGGCGTGCGGCCGAAATGTCGGGTATGCGCCGCCGGGCATCGTCCGGACGCGCCGCCGTGTGTACGATCCGCGAGCGGCTTCCTGTCAGGGAGATGATTTTTTCGGCCAGCGAGCGTATCGAAATTTCATGGTTGCTGCCCAGATTCATGGTGCGGGTCCGCTCCGAAGGGGTGGCTTCCATCAGACGGACAAGCCCGTCCACCATGTCTTCGACCCAGCAGAAGGTGCGCAGTTGTTCGCCGCTGCCGTTGACCGGGATGTCGCGGTTTTGCAGCGCCGCCACGATCATCTTCATCACGACCCGCTGGTCCATGATGTCGGCCCCGCTTCCGTATGTATTGAAGATGCGCGCGATGCGTGCGTCCACGCCCGACTCCTCCTGGTAGGCCCGGTGCAGGGCTTCCGCCGCACGTTTGCCTTCGCTCAGGATGTACTGTCCCGAATAACCGGCCGCCGGGTCGGTCGCCGAATCGCGGTATCCTGCGCCGTACACGCAGCCCGACGAGGCGAACAGAATCCGCGCATGCTCCATGCGCGCCGTGTCGAGGGCGTTTATCGCGCCCAGCATGTTGATACGGAGCGTCTCGACGGGCAGCGCCTTGTTGTAGCGCACGCGCGACGGCGCAGTGAGGTTGTAAATC
>CAKVKI010000230.1 GCA_934754975.1 uncultured Alistipes sp.
GCATTGTAAATCTGTTCGGTCGTCCCGGCATCGGCGGCGTCGAGCCACCTCAGCAGGATCGGCTCGGCGTCCGGCATCCGCTTTTCGGCGAAAGCATAAGCCAGCGCGCGTTTCCGTTCGGCCGCAAGGCCCTCCTTACGGGCCTCGGCGAGCAGTACCGGCTCGGTGCCGGGCGTCGAGATCAGCGCGCGGATGGCATAGTCGGACAGATAGGGATCGTCCAGATAAGGCAGGATCGAAGCGGCGTCCTCCGCCGTCGAGCAGAGCTGCAGCTGCGAGAAGAGGAAAGCGCGGTTGGCGTTGTCCGTACAGCGTTCGATCGCGCGGATGAATCCTTTGCGGACATCGGCGCGCAGCGCTTCGCGGCCGGGTCCGGTCACATAGGCGGCGATGCCGTTCAGGGCGTATTCGAGTGTCGCGTTCTTCCCCTTGTCGGCGGGAACCAGCATGCCGGCGATCATTTCGACGCCAGCGCTTCCCGTGGCGGCGAGTTCGCCCGTCACTTCGTTGAAAACGGCGGGCGTGGCAGCCGGAAGCTGGGCCAGGCCGTCGGCGATGACGGTCTCGGCGTTGCGCTGGCGGGCGTCTAGCTGCTGGGCGGCGGCCCCTGCGGGCAGCAGGGCGATCAGGGCGCCCAGAATAAACAGTCGTGTGATTATCTTTTTCATGGTAACAGGTGCTAAATATGCCACGGGCCGCGCATCGGCTGGTCGATCAGTCGGTTGGCGGCATCGTCGCCGATGAAGAGTTGCGTATCGGGATCGAAGTGCAGGGTGCGGTTCAGCCGCAGGGCGCAGGCGCCCAGGTTCACGAGCGTCGAGCTGCGGTGGCCGATCTGCTCGTCGAGCGCGAATTTGCGCCGCGTGCGCACGCACTCCAGGAAATCGGTGTTCTGCGGTTCGGGATCGGGCATCTCGGCCAGTTTCTCCATCACGTCGGGAATGGTGCAGCGGAAACCCTTGTAGACCTTGCCCAGCGGACCTTCGATATAGGGCGTGTCGCCCTCGCTTTCGAAGCCCTCGCCTTCGAGGACGATCTGGCAGCCGTCGTCGTAGGTATAGACGATTTTACGCCAGATGCCCACGGCGTCGGGATGCTGCTGCGGAGCGTCCGCCTCGACCTTGACGGGCGACGTATCGTCCTTGCCCAGCAGGTACTGCACGGGGTCCATGTAGTGCTGGCCCATGTCGGTAAGACCGCCGCCGTCGTAATCCCAGTACCCGCGGAAGGTGCTGTGAACACGGTGTTTGTTGTAGGGTTTATAGGGCGCCGGGCCGAGCCACATGTCGTAATCCAGTTCGGCGGGAACAGGCTGGGGCACGAGGTTTTCCTGTCCCACCCAGAAGAATTTCCACGTAAATCCGGTGGTGCCCGAGATGGTCACCTTGAGCGGCCAGCCCAGCAGACCGCTGTCGATCAGTTTCTTGAGCGGCTCGACCGTCGTGCCGAGACCATAGAAGGTATCTTTGAAGCGAAACCAGGTGTTCAGGCGGAAGATGCGGTTGTTGCGCTGTACGGCTTCGGCCACGCGCTTGCCTTCGCCGATAGTGCGGGTCATCGGTTTCTCGCACCAGATGTCCTTGCCGGCTTTGGCCGCTTCGACGGCCATGATGCCGTGCCAGTGCGGCGGCGTGGCGATATGCACGATGTCGATATTGGGATCTACGATCAGGCGGCGGAAGTCGGTGTAGGCTTCCAGCGTCTCGCCGAACTTCTTCTGTCCCAGCGCCACGGCGCTTTCGAGGTGTTTGCGGTCTACGTCGCAGACAGCCACCAGCCGGCAGTCCTTGTTGCTGGTGAAGTGGTAGCTGCTCTTGCCGATGCCGCCCACGCCGATGATGCCTTTGGTGAGCTGGTCGCTCGGGGCCGTGAATTTCGGGCCGCCGAGTACTTGGCGCGGAACGATCGTCAGCAGCGCCATGCCGCCCAGCGTTTTCAGAAAATCTCTACGGGAGGTACTCATGTTTATCCGGATGTTAGTAGTTTATAAAGTCGTCAGGCGGAAATTGCGCCACTGAACCTTGATCCCGCCGCCGTCGTGGATCTGCAGGGCGATGCGGCCCTGCGCGGCGCCGATCTTGGCGTCGGTAATGTCCACCATCTGCTCGCCGTTGAGCCACGTCTGCACCCGGTCGCCCTCGACCCGCAGGCGCAGCGTATTCCACTGGCCCTCCTTGAGGATGTTCTCCTTCTCGTCGGGAATCTGCACCAGCCATCCGCGGCCGTAGGATTCGTAAATACCGGCCGTGTCATGTCCCTTGGGAGCCACTTCGCACTGCCAGCCGTGGACCTTCACGGGCGGCTCGACGAACGAACGGAAGAAGACGCCCGAGTTGCCGTTGGCGAGCTGTTTGAATTCGAGCGTCAGGTCGAAGTCGTTGTAATATTCGCGCGTGGCCAGGTAGCCGTACTCCTTGTCGGGACCGCTCTCGCAGACCAGGTTGCCCTCCTTGTCCACGTACCACTTCTCCGTGCCGTAAGCCTCCCAGCCCGTAAGGTCTTTTCCGTTGAAAAGCTCGACTTCCCGGCCCGCCTTGCGCGGCAGTTCCTTGATCTTCAGGTTGCGGAAAGAGGCCGGATAGCCGTGGTCCTGCAGGCAGATGACGCCCCGGCGGGCCAGTCCGTATTCGGGAGCCGTCTCCCACTTGCCGCTGTTCTTGCGGGCGAACCAATCGTCGGTGTAAGCATCGAATTCGAGGATCTTGTGTCCGTTGAGCCAGTGTTCGACATGGCCGTTGTCGCAGACGATGCGCGAGTTGTTCCACTCGCCCTGCGGATTGACAAACAGCGAATCGGGATCGGGCAGGTGCATGGCGTAGTCCACGCCCAGCCGCTGCCACGCTTCGAGTTTGGTCGGGGCGTTTTCGGCTTCCCAGCCGTCGTTGTCGATCAGCTGGTATTCGGGACCCGTCACATAGGGAACCTTGAAATAGGGGTCTTCGAGTACATGGTAGAGCATACCGCTGTTGCCGCCGTAGGAGAGTTTCCAGTCCCAGTCGAGGATGAAGTTTTCGTACTGTTTTTTGGTGACGATGTAGCCCGAGAGGTCGCTGCCGTCGCCGTTGGCCTGGATACAGCCGTCCACGACGTGCCACGGCTGCGTGAGCGAATCGCCGTTGTAATCTTTCCACTGGTCGAGCGTCTTGCCGTCGAACAGCAGCTGCCAGCCGTCGGCGGCCTCCGCTTCGGTAAGCACATTCTGGGGCGACGCGCACGAAACGCCCGCCGTAAGCAGCAGCGCGAATCCGCACGTCCGGGCGAATCCGCTGCGAAAATAGGATCGAGATAGCATAAGTTTAAGGTTTTATCGGTTCTTTTATATATGGTGCCAAACATAATCCGGAGAGGTCGGCTCCGGCATCGTCCCGCGCCCGGCAGCAGGCCGCGGCGAAGAACGCCGCCCGCAGGACAGACACTGTTTCGGGCCTGCGTCGGACGGTCAAGACAAAGTTACCTTTATTTTATGAGTTTTCCAGCGTATATATCGAACTATATAGAACTATATCGGTCTATATACAACTGACAATCAGAACAATAAAAAACACTCCCAAACCCCGGATTATATAGACTCCGGACGTGTTACAACCCTGTTTTCGAGACCTGTTCCTCGAAATTATCGCGGTCGAGAGCCGCATTGCGCAGCTTGGTGCGGTAGGTATAGACCGTCGCCGAAGCGCAGTTGAGCAGCGAGGCGATATGGCCGCTGTCGGTGATCCCCAGCCGGATGGCGGCCAGGATACGCAGTTCGGTGGTCAGCGTCGAATCGGAGCGGGGCGTAAAACGGAATTCGGGCTGCAACAGTTCATTGACCTGCCCGATAAAATTGGGGAAAATATCCAGGAAGGAGCTGTCGAACGACTGGTAGAATTTCTGGTACTCGCCGTCGATCACCTGCGACGAATTGAGACGCCGCACGACTTCGTCGGCGCCCTTGGTCTTGGCGATCCGGCACACCTCGCGGCGGAAAGCGTCTATCTGCTTGATATAATGGACCGAAAGGTCGATGTAATGGCAGACGTAACGGTCTTTGATACGGTTGGAATCGACCAATGCGTTGTTGATGTCGCGGATATGGTCGTTCTTTTTCAGCAGTTCGTCGTGCTTCTCGCGCAGCAGGTCGCTCATCCGGATCAGCTGTTCGTGACTGCCCTGCAGGCGGCGGTGCTGCCAGAGGACGAACCACAGGATCACGATCAGGACGATCAGGAAAACCCCGGCCAGCCAGATCGTGCGGGACATCAGCTTCTGCTGCTGGGCGATATTCGAAATCACGGCCTCGTTGATCTTCACCACCGCCGAAGAGGAGTTCGGAATCCGCGTCACCGATTTGCAGCGGATCGCGTCGTCGAAGGTCGAACCCATGTAGGCCGTCGCCCGGTCGTAATCCTTGCGGTCGAAGAGTTCGAGGGCCAGATCGTACAGCGACGAGTAGGAGCGGGTGCCGGCGCGCAGGTCGGATATGGAGGACTCGGCCAGGTAGTACAACATCCGGTCCTCGTCGCCCTGCCCTTTGGCGACATGCGCCATCGAATAGAAGACGAGCGCGAAACTCTGGTAATTCAGGTTTTTGGCCGTCAGCGGTTCGAGCAGCTGCAGGGCTTCGT
>CAKVKI010000231.1 GCA_934754975.1 uncultured Alistipes sp.
CGCGGAACCTCGATCATCGTGCCGACCATGTAGTCGATCTTGTCGTTGCGCTCCGAGAACACCTGCTCGGCCGTCGTGTCGATGATGCCTTTCTGGTAGCGCAGCTCCTTGTGGTTGCCCACGAGCGGAACCATGATTTCGACATGCACCGGAGTGCCCTGCGCCTTGACGTTCATGGCGGCCTCGATGATGGCGCGCGCCTGCATCTCGGTGATTTCGGGGTAGGTGTTGCCCAGACGGCAGCCGCGGTGACCTAGCATGGGGTTGAACTCGGCCAGCGACTCGACTTTGGCGACGATCTTCTGCAGGGGTACGTTCATCTCCTTGGCCATCTCCTGCTGTCCCTTCTCATCGTGCGGCACGAACTCGTGCAGGGGCGGGTCCAGAAGACGTACGGTTACGGGGAAGCCGTTCATGGCTTTGAACAGCCCCTCGAAGTCGCCGCGCTGGATCGGCAGCAGCTTGGCCAGCGCCACGCGGCGTCCGGCTTCGTCGTCGGCCAGGATCATCTCGCGGATGGCCTTGATGCGGTCGCCTTCGAAGAACATATGCTCCGTGCGGCACAGGCCGATGCCCTCGGCGCCGAACGAGAATGCCTGCAGGGCGTCTTTGGGAGTGTCGGCGTTGGCGCGGACCTTCAGCACGGCGTATTTGCCTGCCAGGTCCATCAGCTTGCCGAAATCGCCGCTCAGGTCGGCGGCCATCGTGGCTACCTGCCCCAGGTAAACCTCACCCGTCGAACCGTTGAGCGAAATCCAGTCGCCTTCCTTTACGGTAAAGCCGTTCACCTGGATCGTGCGGGTTTTGTAGTCGATCGCCAGTTCGCCGGCGCCCGATACGCAGCATTTGCCCATACCGCGGGCGACGACGGCTGCGTGCGAGGTCATGCCGCCGCGTGCGGTCAGGATACCTGCTGCGTCGAGCATGCCCTTGAGGTCCTCGGGCGAGGTCTCGATGCGAACGAGGATCGCTTTCTGGCCCGTCTCCGCGAGGATCTTCTCGGCGTCTTCGGCGAAGAATACCACCGGCCCCGTCGCGGCTCCCGGCGATGCGGGCAGTCCCTTGGTGATGACCTGTGCGCTGGCGATGGCTTTCTTGTCGAATACGGGGTGCAGCAGCTCGTCGAGCTTCGCGGGCTCGCAGCGCAGCACGGCCGTCTGCTCGTCGATCAGGCCTTCGCGGAGCATGTCCATCGCGATCTTGACCATGGCGGCGCCGGTGCGCTTGCCGTTGCGGCACTGGAGCATCCAGAGCTTGCCGTCCTGAATCGTGAATTCGATGTCCTGCATATCCGTGAAGTACTGCTCCAGGTGGTGCTGAATTTCGTGCAGTTCTTTGTATACCGTCGGCATAACCTCCTCCAGCGAGGGGTATTTCGTGCTGCGCTCCTGTTCGGAAACGTTCTGGGCTACGGCCCAGCGCTTCGATCCTTCGAGCGTGATCTGCTGCGGAGTGCGGATACCGGCTACGACGTCCTCGCCCTGTGCGTTGATCAGGTACTCGCCGTTGAAGAGGTTTTCACCCGTCGCGGCGTCGCGCGAGAAGGCCACGCCCGTCGCCGAGTTGCTGCCCATATTACCGAATACCATAGCCTGCACGGTAACGGCCGTTCCCCATTCCGCGGGGATGTTGTTGAGCTTGCGGTAGAGGATGGCGCGCTCGTTCATCCACGAACCGAACACGGCGCATACGGCTCCCCAGAGCTGATCCCAGGGGCATGCCGGGAAATCTTCGCCTGTCTGCTTCTTGACGGCGGCCTTGAAGTTCTGCACCAGCTCTTTCAGGTCGTCGGTCGTCAGGTCGGTGTCGTTCTTAATGCCGCGCTTCTCCTTCTGTTCCTCGATGATTACTTCGAACGGGTCCTGATCCTCTTTCGATTCGGGCTTCATGCCCAGCACCACGTCGCCGTACATCTGTACGAAACGGCGGTACGAGTCCCATGCGAAGCGGGGGTTGCCCGTGCGCTTGGCGACGGCTTCCACGGCCTGATCGTTCATACCCAGGTTGAGGATCGTGTCCATCATGCCGGGCATCGAGGCGCGTGCGCCCGAGCGAACCGAAACCAGCAGCGGCATCTCCTTGTCGCCGAACTTCATACCGGTCAGTTTCTCGATATTCTGCATTGCCCGCTCGACTTCGGGGCGCAGCATGTCGATGACTGCATCCTTGCCGTGGGCATAAAATTCCCTGCATACATCCGTGGTGATGGTGAATCCCGGAGGAACGGGGATGCCTATGAGGTTCATCTCCGCAAGGTTCGCACCTTTGCCGCCGAGCAGTTCACGCATTTTGCCGTTTCCTTCGGCTTCCTTGTTCCCGAAGGTGTAGACTCGTTTTACGTCTGCCATAACTTTTTTGGTTAATTTGATTGATATGTAAATTTATAAAAATTTTTAGCTATTCTCTTCCCCCACAGACGAAAATTGCGGTGACATCGCTGTTACCGCCTCGTCAAAAGAATCCTATTTGCCGTTGGGAATGCGAATATAGGAAAACTTTTCTGAAATACCAAAAAATTCTACTCCAAGTAGACGAATACCGGCAGGGCATAACCGTAACCGCCCCGGTAACGCCGTTTTTCATAGGTCGGAAGCGGGTTACCCGTCTTTGGGTCAATCAGATAGCGGCGGGCGAAAACGTCTCCGCCCGATGTTCTGAGCGCGGTGTCGGCCAGGATGCGGTCGCGCATGAGCCAGCCTCCGCGGCGGCGGACGTTGCCCCTCCCCAGGCGGGCCGGGCGTTCGAGGACGTCGCGCAGTCCGTATGCCGCCGGATCGAGCGACGAGGTGCGCCCCAGGACGATCAGCTTCACGCCGGGGCGTTCTTCGCGCAGGTCGCGGACGATCCATTCGGCCATGCGGGTGTCGCTGCACAGCACCACTCCCACGGTGTCGGTGCGTGTCGGACGCACCGGGCGGCCGCTTATGCGGCGGGCGGGCCGGACCGGGCGGCGCAGGGCGCCCTCGATGTAAAGGTAGCGGCGTCCCGGCTCCTCGTAGCAGGGGTCGAAGAGGTCTCCGTAATAGAGCAGTGCGAAATCCATGCCGTCGAGCGAGTTGAGCGTGCAGTGCAGGTAGCTGTAGTCGCCCCGGCACGCCGAGGCGATGTCGCGCACCACCGCTTCGTTTTCGACGCTCCACAGCGCGACGAGGGGCAGCCGCATCGAGTCGATGACGGCGGCCGTACGGGTTATTTTGCGGCGGTAGCGTTCCGTGTCCCATGCAAGGCGGCCGCCGGGCGTGTAGTCGCTGTCGTCGTAAAAGAGAGCCGGTATGGTGTCGTAGAGGTGATCGAGGTCGTAATAGGCAATGCCGATACGGGGCTGGGCGAGGGCGTGGCGTATGCCGGGGAGGAGAAGCGCGGCGAGAAGAAGCGTACGGAGCAGGGGAAGCGTACGTTTTCCGGATCGGTTTTTCGGGCTGCTGCCGGGGTGGCGGGCGGCGGTGGCGGGTGTCTGGCGGCGTGGGAACATGCGGGGATCAGATCGGTTCTTCGGGCAGAAACTTGCGCGGCGAACAACCCAGGAATTTGGCGATCTCGTTGATGTGATTCAGATTGTACTTCGTACGGTATTTGGGACTTTCCACCTGCCCGATGTAGCCGTGCGAGACGCCTATGCCATAAGCCAGCATTGCCTGAGACACTTTTTGGGCCATGCGCTCTTTGCGCACGGCTTCTATTACATAGTTGTCGAAAGCTGTTTTCACGGTGGCTTATTTTCGAGTGTAAAACTAAAAAACGTGCCACGCCTAATTCCGCGTCATGTATAAGTATTGCCTATCTATGTCTAAGTAACCCTTCCGGCTCTCTCCGGGGCATAAAAAAGACGGAGGAAAAAACCTCCGTCGCTATATATATCCCCGATGCCGTTTACGGGACCAGCAAAGCCGCTTTTTCCTTTTTCGGCAGGGAAGCCGCGACAAGATCGTACGAATGCTTCACGAGGTCTTCGATCGTTCTGTCGGGTACGTCTTTGTCGAAATGTACGCTTATCCAGTGTTTTTTATTCATATGGTATGCCGGCGTTATTCCTTCGTAACGCTCCTGCAAATCCACGATCCGGCCGGGTGCGCATTTGATATTGCAGAAATCGAATGTCTCGACGTTTACAAAGCAAAACCATTTCTCCGCCACGCAGAAGACGAGCAGGTTCCGGTCGTATGCGGAAGCCGCTTTTTCGAACGGCATCTTTTCATATGCCCCCTTGAACGAAAGGCAGTAGGTCCTGAAATCTTCGATATTCATAGGCTGAACGTTTGATTGAAGTCGGAATTATCCCGATCTTTTTCCGGCGTGCGGCAAGCAGCGGCGTTTTGCGGCTGCGGGGACGCGGTCATTCGGAGATGACGCCCGAGCCGACCAGCTCGTCGCCGTCGTACCAGGCGGCGAACTGTCCGGGGGTGACGCCCCGCTGGGGCTGGTCGAAGAGGATATAGGCGCCCTGGTCGCGTACGAAGAGCGTCGCGTCCTGAAGCGGCTGGCGGTAGCGGATGCGGACGCTGAAGCGGCCGCTTCGGCCCGGCATGAGCATGCGGGCAGGATTGACCCAATGTATTTCACCGGGAGCGATGTGCAGTGCGGGAC
>CAKVKI010000232.1 GCA_934754975.1 uncultured Alistipes sp.
TCCATCCACGGGAACGTGGCGAGTGTGAGCGTCGTTTCGGTCTGCCCGAAACCCTCCATCAGCCGGACGCCCGTCAGCCGCTTGAAGGTGTCGTAGACGGCCCCGTTCAATGCTTCTCCGGCCGTGGTGCAGTATTCGAGCGACGAGAGGTCGTATTTCGAGAGGTCTTCGCGGATCAGGAAGCGGTAGATCGTGGGAGGGGCGCACAGCGACGTGATGCGGTACTGTCCGATTTTGTGCAGGATATCAGCCGGTGTAAATTTTTCGTGGTCGTAGACGAAAATGTTGGCTCCGGCCAGCCATTGCCCGTACAGCTTGCCCCAGGCGGCCTTTGCCCATCCCGTGTCGGCGATCGTCAGGTGCAGGCTCCCGTCGTGCAGGTTGTGCCAGAAACACCCCGTACTGATATGGCCCAGCGGATAGGTGAAATCGTGGGCCACCATTTTGGGCTCGCCGGTCGTGCCCGAGGTGAAGTACATCATCATGATATCGTCGTTGGCGTTCACCTGCTGCGGCCGCACGAAAGGCGCGGCGTGTTCGATTCCCGCGTGGAAATCGAGGAATCCTTCAGGAATTTCGGGACCCACGCTTATCAGCAGTTCAGTCGTCGGGCTTTCCGGCATGGCCGCCGCTACGTGGTCGGTGATCACCCGTTCGCCCGCCGCGACGATCGCCTTGATCCCGGCCGTGTTGCACCGGTACACGACGTCTTTCTTGGTCAGCAGGTGGGTCGCGGGAATCACCACCGCCCCCAGTTTGTGCAGTGCGAGGATCGAAAACCAGAATTCGTACCGTCGTTTGAGGATCAGCATTACCACGTCGCCCTTGCCGATGCCGAGGCTTTGGAAATAAGAGGCCGTGCGGTCGGTTTCCCGCTTCATGTCGGCGAACGTGAACTGAATTTCCGCGCCCTGGTCGTTCGTCCAGAGCAGCGCTTTTTTATCGGGCTGTTCCGCCGCGTAGGCATCTACCACGTCGTACGCGAAGTTGAAATTCTCCGGGACGCGGATATGCAGGTTTTTTCTGTAATCCTCCTGCGAGGAGAACGTCGTTTGCTTTAAAAATCGCTCTACCATAACTTACATGATTATCGCCAGAAACCGGACCGGCCGCCCGTCGAGCGCCTTCATCCCGTGCGGCAGGCTGGAATCGAAATACAAACTGTCGCCTACATTCAACACTAATTCTTTCCCGTTCAGATTCAGGAGCATACGCCCTTCCAGCACGTAGTTCATCTCCTGTCCCTCGTGGCTGTTCAGGTGCATCGGGGCGTCGGCCGGAGCGGGTTCGACCGTCACGATGAAGGGATCGACTTTCCGGTCGCGGAATCCCGACGCCAGCGCTTCGTACTTGTAGGCTTTGCGTCGTTCGACCGATACGCCGGCGCCGGCGCGGGTGATGAAATAGGCGTTCATCTTAGGCTCTTCGCCGAACATAAGCACGTCCAGGCTGATTCCGTAACGGCGGGCTATGCTCTGCAGTACGTTTACCGAAATGTCGCTTTCGCCGCTCTCCAGTGCCATGTACTCTTCGACCGGAAGATGACAGCTCTCCGCGACCTCTTGCGCTGAGAGTTCCAGCACTTCGCGCAGTCCGCGCAGGCGGTTGGCGATTGATTTGATGGGGTCACACATTGTTTTTTCGTTTTAGTTGAACAAACCGGATCCGCCCCGGTTTCGCCGGGTGCAAAATCCGAAGTAACAAACTGAAAGCTAGTTACGCGGATATTTACGTTTTATTCTGTCTGTTTTGTCCTAACAACCTGGCTGTAAATATAGTAAAAATATTACAAACAGCAATCATCCGTCCTGTTTCTTTCCCGCGAAGCGGTGCCGCCGCTCCGGTTTGGCGCGGTTGACGCTTCTGTAGCAGCGAATTATAAAGGGCCGCCGTGCATCGCACGACAGCCCTTCCTCTTCATTTACTTATTGTAGTTTGGCTACTTCTTGATATTGGGCAGTTCAAGCCCGTAATGTTTTTTGCGGTCCTCGGCTTTGAGCCATACGCCGAGCAGCATGGCGGCGACGCCGCAGCTTGCGAAAATCACCATCGGAAGCGTGTAATTGTAAGCCGTGCCGTCGATATGGCCGGGATTGCTGAATTTGAGCGCATAGCCGATGACTGCCGGGAAGAGGCAGAGTCCGATGTTCTGAATCCAGAAGATCAGCGAATAGGCCGAACCCAGATAGCGGGTCTCCATGATCTTGGGTACCGAAGGCCAGAGCGCAGCGGGAACCAGCGAGAACGAGATACCCAGGATGATGATTGCGCCGTAAGCGATCAGCGTACTCGGATAAGCCGGAAGTATGAAGGCGAAGATCAGGTGGCAGACCGTCATCAGGATTGCGCCGAAGATCAGCATTGTAGCGCCCTTGCCCTTATGGTCGAGGTAACTGCCGAGCAGCGGCGTAATGGCCGCGGCGCCCATCGGGAACCAGCGGAAGATGTCGGCGGCCGTCTGGGCAGAAACGCCTAGGTTGCTCTCCAGCATGTTCGTAGCGAAACGCTGGAAGGGGAAAATCGCCGAGTAGTAGAGTACGCAGAGCATGGCGACGATCCAGAATACCTTGCTGCCGAATATTTTGCCGAGGTCGCTGACGCGGAATTCCTCTTCCGAGCTGTTGTTGCCTTTGGCGTCCAGTCCCAGCTGTTTGTCCAGTTTGCGGTCCATGAACGTAAAGACCACGTAGGTCAGCAGGCCGATCAGCAGCAGCAGGGTGCAGAACGCTACCGGGCGTACGACCGTTGCCGGGGCCATGTTGGCAAGCCACGGCGAGATGGTGAAGACGGCGAAAACACCCACGCGGGCGATGGCCATTTCGAGACCCATGGCCAGCGCCATCTCCTTGCCTTCGAACCATTTGGCAATCGTCTTCGATACCGTGATGCCGGCCATCTCCATACCGCATCCGAATACCATGAATCCCAGCGATGCGAGTTTGGCGCTGGCCGGGAACGTTACCCACCAGCTGTTGAGCCACGCTTCGATGCCCGTGCCGATAAAGGCGTCGCTCACCCCGTAATACTTGATGCTGGCGCCGATGAACATCAGGGACGCCGAGAGTACTCCCGTGAAGCGGATGCCCATTTTGTCGAGGATGATACCCGCCAGAATCAGGAATCCGAAGACGTTGAAGAGGAATTCCGAGCTTCCGTACATGCCGAAGACGTCGGGCGTCCAGCCGCGCTGGGCTTCGATCATGCTCTGCAGCGGCGACATCATGTCTACGAACATGTAGCCGAAGAACATCGTCAGCGCGATCAGAATCAGCGCCGTCCAGCGGACGAATGCCGAATCGTTGAGTTTTCGTTGGATAATTTCCGTCATAATTATTTGATTTGAGTTAGCTTACTTATCCGTCGGCGCGTAACGTTTCAGCACCTCGTAAGCCTCAACGATACCCAGTTCGCCGGCCTTCGAAATGTCGAGACACCCTTTGCGCGTGTCCTTCATAAATATCTGTATGATGCCGCGGTTGTAGTATGCCTCGGCGAAATTGGGGTTGAGTTCGATGGCCTTCGTATAGTCTTCGAACGCCTCGGGCAGGCTTCCCGACAAAGCCCGCAGGTTTGCGCGGTTGTAATAGCTGTACGCCAGATCGGGGAAGAGCTTGATGGCCTTGTTCAGGTCGGCTACCGCCTCGTCGTAACTGTACGTGCGTTTGCTGTTGTTGTTCAGCCGGTTCGCCGGATCCGAGTCGATGGTGATGCGCTGGTAGGAGTTGTCGATCGACGAGATGAAGTCGATCATCTCGGCGCGCGTGGTCGAGCGGTTCAGGTAGAGGAACGGGTTGCTCGGATTCTGCTCGATGGCCGACGAGAACGTATTGACGGCATTGGTGTACTGCTTGATGAGCGACTGCGAGACGCCGCGTTCGAAGAGTACCGTCCACGATGTTTCCGCCGCTTTCAGCTCCTCGACATACTGCTTGTCGAGCATCACGAGCGTATCGGCCGCAATGTTGGTTTCGCGCCACGAAAGCGTCAGGAATTCGTTGTCCACGCGCTTTTTGAAGTCTTCGACGCGCTGCACGTGGTAACGCTCCACGGTCGGCACGGTGTCGGGACGCATCAGCGTGAACTTGAACAGCGGCAGCAGGCGCATCTCCTCGCGTCCGCCGTTGTGGCCCGTTACGCGGTCGAAACTGCCGCCCGAGAATTTGCTGTCGAACGACAGCAGGCGGTCGAAGCGCTGCGTCGTATCGGCGAATATCGAATAGGTGCTGTCGCTCAGGCGCGAACGGTATTCCGAGATTTTCTTCTGGGCCGTGTCACGGTCCTTCTTGGCGCCCTGCTGGTCGCGCAGCAGTTCGCGCAGGCGGCCGCGGTAGATATAGGCGTTGGCGAAGTCGGGATAGAGCTTGATGGCCGAGGTGTAGTCCTCGGCGGCTTTTTCGATCTCGCCCAGCTGGGCGTATACGCCCGCCCGGTTGTAATAGACCAGTACGTTGTTGGGCGAATAGAGCGCCACTTTGTCGTAATCCTCCAGCGCGCGGTTGTAGTCGCCGATCTGCGTGCGCAGCATGGCGCGGTTGAAATAGGTCAGCGAGTTGGTCGAATCCAGCTG
>CAKVKI010000233.1 GCA_934754975.1 uncultured Alistipes sp.
CATCCCGACGACATGAGCCGTATGCGCGAATACTTCGACATGATGCTTCGGTGCGAAAACAAGGATTTCAATTTCAAATACCGTTCCCGGACCAAATGGGATCCGGACTGGCAGAGCCTGGTCGTCTCGGGCATTCCTGCGGAGATAAATAAAAAAGGAAAGGTCGTTCGTTACACGGGAATCAAACTCAACAATACGAAATGGGAGGAGATGGCCCGCAAGCTGACCGAACTGAAAGAGAAAGCGGAGCTTTCCGACCGGCTCAAATCGGCCTTCCTGGCCAACATGAGCCATGAGATACGCACTCCGCTGAACGCGATCGTCGGGTTTTCCGAACTGCTGGCCGACTCCACCGATCCGGTCGAGAAAGCGGAATACTGGAGCATCATCGAATCCAACAACGAACTGCTGCTGCGGCTGATCAACGACATTCTGGACCTTTCCAAGATCGAATCCGGAATTTTGGAGCGCAAGCGGGAGAAATTCAATCTGGCGCAGGTCTGCAATGAGCTGTATCTGATGATCCAGCCGAAAGTCACGAATCCCGATGTGAAGTTCCGGATGAACGATCCCCGGCCGGACTGCTGGATTTTCCTGGACGGCAACCGGCTCAAGCAGGTGTGGATGAATTTCCTGACCAATGCGGTGAAATGCACCCGGTCCGGACATATAAGAATGGGGTATTCCGTCGAAGAAAAAGGCATCCGGTTTTACGTCGAGGATACGGGGGCGGGTATTCCGAGGGACCTGCAGCCCCGGGTGTTCGGCCGGTTCCAGAAGCTCAACGAATTTGCGCAGGGAACGGGTCTCGGACTGGCGATCTCCAAAGCCATTATCGAGGCGGCGGGCGGCGAGATCGGATTCACCTCCGAGCCGGGTGTCGGATCGACTTTCTGGGCGTGGGTGCCCTGTGAAATAAGCATGCCCGAATATACGGATCCGGGCGATCCCTCCCTTTCCGGATCGCAGTCGGCCCTGGGTGGGGGCGATCGGCAGGAAATGAAAATTCTGGTCGCCGAGGACAACGACAGCAACTATTCGCTGGTGCGGCACATCCTGAAGGATTACGACCTCACCCGTGTGGATAACGGCGTGGAAGCGGTCGATAAAATCCGCAACGGGAAATTCAGTCTGGTCCTCATGGATATGAAAATGCCTGTCATGGGCGGTCTGGAGGCGACCCGTAAAATCCGGGAGTTCGACGCCGAAATTCCGATCGTCGCGCTCACGGCCAATGCTTTCGATGCGGACAGGGCCAGCGCCCTCGATGCGGGCTGCAATGCGTTCCTGGCGAAACCCCTGAGAAAGAGCCAGCTGCTCGAACTCTTTTCCAGGAAATGGTAGCCGTACGGCATTTGTATCACTTGGATTTTTAATCCGTAGGCAGGTGTTGTGAACGGTAAAAGCGTAAGCATCGGCGGACTCTCAGAATCCGCCGATGTTTACGCTTCGTTTGCCGGCAGGCGGTCGTTTTGTTTAGCCGTCAGCCGTTTTTGTTCCGGGAACCGGAGGTAAATCGTTGTATGGCAGACAACGCTAAACTAATCTCTGATGCTCCGGTTCCCTTGAACAAAATGCCGTTCCGCTTACGGCCTGCGCCGGAATTGTTCCGTAATATCTTCCATTTCTCCCCCGGGGCCGATCCTGTACAGCCGCTGATTGGTCGTCGGTGAAGTCAAGGGTCCCAGCGACTCGACCCAGCCGCCCAGTTTTATGTAGTCGAACACCTGCGGCGCGAACCCTTCCGGCAATTCCGGCCGTCCCGAATACCAGCCGACGTGCAGGACCGGCAATTCCTGCCGCACGACCTCCGCCAGCCGGGCGATCTCATGCGGCGCGGCGTCCCCGCCCATAAAGCAGACGCAGGTCACCGAACGGCCGTACCGCTCCAGCAGGGCGCGCAGTTCCTCCCGGTCGAGTATATGTCCCTCGTCGGCCTGCAGGTGCGGGCTGTGACAGCCCGCACAACGGTTCGGGCAGTTGGCGATGTTGATCGCCAGCGTCGTCTCGCCCGGAATTTCTGCGAATACGATGTCGAAATTGCAGTATCGGACTACTGTTTCCGGGGCTGTCATACGGCCTTCTGTGCGGGCGATTCTTTCTGTGCGAACGGTTCCCGTTGCGGGAGCGGTCCCTCCTGCGAGCGCGTTTCTCCCTGCGCGGGTGTTTCCGCGCCGCCCGCCGCCGGTTTCATGCCGTCGTAATAGCGGCGTCCGGCTTCCTGCTGGCGCGCGGCGGAGAAGTTCGAGACCCGTTTCATGTAACCGATCACGCGGGTCAGGTAATCCAGGTCGTTGCTCTGGCATGCGGGGCACTCTTTCAGATAGCGTTTGTCGATATGTCCGCACTTGTTGCAGACCGTATTGGGAATATTGAACGTAAAGTAGTTGCAACCCTCGGCCGCGGCCACGCGCAGCAGATGGCGGTACTGCTCCTTCGAAAGATGCTCTTCGAGGTTCATGTGCAGCGCCGAGCCGCCCGTGAGGCGGTCGATGTAGCGGCGTCCGTGCAGCCGGAATTTGTCGACGACGTTCAGCGACTGGTCCTCGACGACGTAGAAATAGGAGTTGTAGCAGTCGCGCGGCACGGCGTATCCGTCCTCGCGGTCCCATTTGGCGTGTTTCACGCCGACGTTCTCGGCCGGGATCATCTCGCAGTTGAACATATGCTCCTTGGAGCGGTATTTCTTGTTGTAACGTTCGATCAGCCCCAGTACGCCCTGCACGAAAGCGACGTAATCGTCGTTGTCGTCGATCCGGATTCCCAGCGACTCGGCGGCTTCGACCAGTCCGTTTACGCCGATGGTCAGGTATTGGCGCGGGAGACTGATGTAACCTGCATCGAACAGTGGCAGCATGCCTTTGGTTTTCAGTTCTTTGAGGTTTTCGTCGTAAGCTATTTGCACCTTGTGAACCAGATCCGTGATCTCTTCCAGATAGGTGAGGTAGTGCATGCCGTTTTTCACGGCGTACTGGATGCAGCGGTTGAGGTTGATCGTCAGCACGCTCTTCGAGCCGGTCGATACGCCTCCTGCGCCGAGCGTGTAGCTGAATCCGTTGTCCTGAATCTCGTTCCGCAGGCGGCAGCAGCTCGACAGCGAGTCGGCGTTGTCGCTGATGTAGGTGAAGAACGAGTGTCCATCGGCGTACATCTGCGCCGTGATGTCGCCCCACTCCCGGTCCATCACGTCGCCGTCTTTGGTCAGCAGCGCCATCGTTTCGACCGGGAAGGTCAGCACGGTCTTGGTGCGCTCGCGGTTGAACCACGTCATGAAACGCTTCTGCAGCCACGACAGCGACTCCCAGTGCGGATGCGAACCGTCGGGAAATACGAACTCCCCGAACAGGCTTTCGAAGTAGTAGCGGTCGTAGTAGGCGACGTTCCAGAACACGGCCTGAAAGTTGCGCGCCCCGGTCGGCTGGTTGATCGAGTAGACCACCTGTTCGAAGCAGTCGGTGATTATCTTGTCTATCGTGCGGCGTTTCTTTGAGAGGTCAGCCGTTTCGCCGGCCCGCTTGTAGTAATCCTCGCCGTACTCCTGCTGGATGAAATAGTTCATGTACATCAGGAATTCGGGCGTTGCGCACGCGCCCGAAAGCATCGACGACACGATGAAAACCATATTGACGAACCCGCCGCAGAACGATTTGAGGTTGGTCGGGCGGGTCGAATTGCCGCCCACCGAGAGCGTGCCGCCCAGGAGCCACGGATACATGGTGATCGAGGCGCAGTAATTGGCCATCGACGTCTCGTCGTTCTTGTAGATGAAATGTTCTTTGAGCAGGTGCAGGTATTTGTCCGACAGCTCCTTGCCGTACATCTCCTTGATGCGGTCGGTCAGCAGGCGGCGGTTCAGGCGGATGAAGTTCTGCTTGGGAAGCTCGCCGATCAGCGTGGCGATGTTCTTGTTTTCGACGTTGGCGTTGGCGTCGTATTTCGAGCCGGTCGCCGGGTTCGAGGCGTCGCAGTAGTTGATCAGGAATTCGAGTTTCTCGCGGTCTTCGCGCTCCTCGGTATGCTTCTGGCGGTAGAGCATGTAGCTCTTGGCCGCCGCGAAGTAACGCTCGGCCATCAGCGCCACTTCGACCTGATTCTGAATCTCCTCGACGTTCATGCCGTCGGACACGTGTACGCGGCTCAGTATCGACGTGATGTCGTCGTCGGTGGCATAGCTGCCCACCGAAAGAAACGCCTTGCGCACGGCGCGTTTGATTTTCTCGACCGAAAACGCTTCGCGTTTGCCGTCGCGCTTTACGATGTAAAGTTCCGAAATGCCCATATCTTCTCCTGTTTTATTTGTTGGCCGGTTATGCGATCAGCCCGCTTTTACCGGCGCCCGACCGCCTGAAAAGCATGGTTTTACCAAAAAATCAGTGTAAAATAAAGTCGCTGCACCGCTCTAGTATCCCGAAAGCAGGTGCCGTATATCGGTCAGGCAGGTCTTCTGACTCGCTCCTTCCGCACGCCTTCCCGTCCGACGGACAGTGGCTTTGAGAGTGTGCGGAGCGCAACGGAGCTTACAGCTACGGGAATAGTCCCTGATTTTCACAGGAGTTCCC
>CAKVKI010000234.1 GCA_934754975.1 uncultured Alistipes sp.
GACGAAGGCCGCTGGACGATGGAGTACCAGCATTGTCCGCTGATGGATCAGATCGATGTGCCGCTCAACGACAGCGAGTGGCTGCTGATGCGTATCGACGAAATCGACGCACTGCCCGGCAACGAGGAGCGCGTGGCGGAGATTATGGCGCTGGTCGGCCGCACCGATCCCGGCGAAGGCGGCTTTTACTACAATCTGGGCGACTTCTCTTCGGAGCGGGTGACTGGAATAGATGCCGCATGGGAGAGCGACCCCTCGCACCTCGAAACGCCCCATTGCGGCCTGGGCGCCAAGATGAAGAAAGGTTTCGTGATGACCCATCTGGGATTCGACGGCAAGCCTGTGCCGCGTGCATGGCTGACTCAGGCCGGCATTTATTACGACCAGCCGCTGAAGCTGACTTTCGACGGATTCGATCCTGCCGCGACCTATCGCGTGCGGATCGTCTATGTCGGGGAGGCCAACAAATTCAAGAGCCATGTACGGCTCGATGCGGACGGCTGCAAGGTGCATGATGCGATCCGGCTTTCGGGCGATGTGGTACGCGAATTCGATCTTCCGGCCGAAGCGACCCGCGACGGTCGGGTGACGCTGAACTGGCGGTGCGACACCGGGGAGCGCGGCGTACATGTGGCCGAGCTGTTTTTTCTTAAAAACCAACAGAAATAACCTTAAAAATCAACGATTATGTATCTCAATAAACGCATTATTTTCGGATGGCTCCTGCTGGGCGGACTGCTTGCCGGGGCATGCGGCGAGGATGAGCATGCACCCGCTGCCGGGCCGCTGGACCTCAGCATACGCGCTGCGTTGGCTTCGGTGATGACGGCCGACGGAACCGCTCCCGTCGCGGAATGCCGCATGGAGTGGTCGGCGGACGATGCCTTCGGACTCTGGGGCCGCAGCAGCCGGTTTGCGGACGACAATGTCTGTTTTACGTTTCAGGAACTCTCCGGCGACGGTGAAGGCATCTTTTCCGGTTCGGTGTCCGACGCTCCCGGTGCGGGTCTTCAGACGCTGCGTGCGCTGTATCTTTATCGGGATAACCGCGGATTCGATCCTGCCTATCTTTCGGTCAAGGTTCCTGCGGCCCAGATTCAGTCCGGCGGCGTCTGCGATGTGAAGCGTTATGGATTTCTCGTTGCGAAGCTCGAAAATGCCGATGTCGCGTCCGGTGAGGTCGCCATGGAGTTTTCAACCCCGTGTGCGGTATTGAAACTCGAAATCGACGCCGCGGGAACCTCTCTTGCCGACAAGAAGCTGAGCAGCGTGCGCATCGAGTCGGAACGGCCCTTGATCGGCAGTATGATTTACAATCTGGAACGGAACGAGGTCGAAGTGCCGTGCAATGGCAAAACCGTGAATCTTACGTTGGCCGACACGCCGTCGTTAAGCGAAAAATGTGCCGCATGGTTCACCCTCAGCGAGGCCGAACTCGCCGGTGCGGAACTGAAAATACAGCTTCTCTGTACGGATAGGAGCGTCGTGGACATAGTCTGCAAACCGCAGGTCGCATTACAGGCGGCGCGTGTGAGCGAACTGCCGCTGAACCTGGCGGCTTTGATCGCTTCGGGCGACGCCGAGGTGAGCGAATACCGCGTCGATCTGAGCGGGAACGGCACCTCGAACTGCTATGTCGTTTCGGCGGCCGATAAATACAAGTTCCGTCCGACATGCGGCAACAGCAACGATGTGCCCGCAGGCATGGCTCGGATAGATTGGCTCTGGATGAGCGCACAGGACCTGATTACCGAGGTGGGCTATGAAAAGAATATGGTCGTTTTCCGCGCCGGCGAAGCCCGCGGCAATGCGGTTATCGCCGCTTTCGACGATGCGGGTGAAATCGTGTGGAGCTGGCATATCTGGCTGACGGAAGACCCGGCGGCCGATCTTCACGCTGGGATGAGTAAGAGTTACCAGCTGCTTGACCGTAATCTGGGTGCCGTTTCGACCGAAGCGGACGACTATCTGTCTTATGGCCTTTATTACCAGTGGGGACGCAAGGATCCTTTTATCGGGCCGCGTCATCACGGCACGAAGGTCAAACGCGAAGAGACGCCCGGCTTCTCTGCAGCTACGGCCGATTATGTCGTAAATCCTGCATACGGGGGAACGTTCAAACTGGTGAAGAACACGGAGCTGCCTTCGGGCGGGGAGATCGGCTATGCCGTTGCCAACCCAATGAATTTCGTATGTTTCGGTGCGGAGCAGAACGACAGCGGACAGACCTGGTTCAACTCGGATTTCAAACAGTATCTCACCTTATGGGGATACAACGAAGCGACGAGTTCCAGTTCGAAGACCATTTACGACCCGTGTCCGGTGGGGTATAAGGTCCCGCATTTCACGGGTGCGGTCTGGGCCGGCGTCGCCGCCGCCAATCTGCCCGTGATGTCGAGCGCCGAGCTTTATGGCGTCATGTTCACGGGTGCAGAGGGTGCGTCGTATTATCCCGCTGCGGGCTTCCGCGACCATACGGGCGGTTTCCTCTCCTATATGGGACAGTGCGCTGTCTTCTGGTCGGCCATGACCTACAACAACATCAACGTCCGTGGTATGAAGATCGAGCCTGCGGGCAAAACCTATGTGAATGTGAATATCAAATTCAATGCGGCGTACGGCCAGTCGGTGCGCTGCGTGAAAGAATAAAAATCACCGGATATGAAACTGAAACGAATCGTATTAATTTTCTGCGCGGCGGCCTTCGCTCTGACTGCCCGCGCGGAAATCCGGCTGCCGGCGTTTTTCGCCGACGGCATGGTGCTTCAGCAGCAGGCGACCGTGCGCATTTGGGGAACGGCGGCCGCCGGAGCGAAAGTGACGCTTACTGCAGGATGGGATAACCGCACCTATACCTGCAAGGCCGCATCCAACGGCAGCTGGGCGCTCAAAGTCAAGACGCCCGCTGCGGGCGGTCCCTATGAAGTCCGTATCAGTGACGACGAGGAGATCGTACTGCGCGACGTGCAGCTTGGCGAAGTGTGGATCTGTTCCGGACAGTCCAATATGGAAATGCCTGTAAAGGGTTTCCTGAGCCAGCCCGTGGAGGGATCTTTCGAGATGATACTCGATACCGGAAACGATAATATACGGGCCTTTACCGTCGCCCGCAGGCTCTCCAACACCCCGCAGGCCGACTGCGGCGGCAAGTGGGTGACGGCCTCTGCCGGAACGGTTCCCGACATCAGCAGCGTCGCTTACCTTTTCGCCTGCCGCCTGCACCGGACGCTGAAGGTGCCGGTCGGTATCGTCGTAGCGGCTTGGGGCGGCACGTCGATTCTGGGATGGCTGCCCTCCGGGGAGGTTGCGAATACGATTTCCAAAGAGGAGTGTGCCCGGATATTGGCGGTGAACGACAGCGACAAAAACCATCCTGCCAAGTTGTATAACGGGATGATCGCCCCGATCGCCGGATATGCCGCGCGCGGATTCATCTGGTATCAGGGCGAAGCAAACGTCGGCTTTGCCGATGCTTACGGTGCGTTGCAGAAACAGCTTGTCAATACCTGGCGCCGGAGCTGGGGCGATTCGAATATGTCCTTTTACGCCGTGGAGATCGCCCCTTACCGCTATGGACGCGGAAATGAGAACGCTTTGTCGCGTCCGCTGCTGGTCGAAGCGCAGGAACGGGCGCTGAAACAACTGCCCAATACGGCTTTGATCCCGACGACGGATGTAGGCGACGCCGTCTGCATCCATCCGGCACGCAAACGTCAGGTCGGTGACCGGCTTGCGGCGACGGCGCTCAAACAGGCATATGGCCTGAGCGGGCTGGAACCCGAATCGCCTCGTATCTCCGAGGTCGATTTCGCGGACGGTACAGCCGTAGTCTCCGTGACTTCGGCGTTGGGAGCCATGCCCGGTCAGATCCGCGGATTCGAAATTGCCGGGGAGAACCGCCGGTTTTATGCGGCCAAAGCCGTGGTCGATCGTCGTAAAGGCACGATCCTCGTATCGTCGGACCATGTGCCAGCTCCCGTTGCGGTGCGCTATGCGTTTCGTAACTACATTGTCGCCGACTGGACGAACTGGATGGGCATTCCAGCTCTCCCGTGCCGCACGGACAACTGGGCGGAAGAGAACTGATGAACGGGTTGCCGGGGATTCCGTGTAGCGTTGTCTATGCGGAATTAGCTGTCGGATAGAAAACCGGGCAAGCCGTTTAGGGCTTGTCCGGTTCTTTGTCTGTCTATATCCATCGGCAGGGACCGTTCCGGTGCGCCGCGACGTCCTGCGCACCGGGACGGCGGCATGTACGACATTGATGCGGTTTGCTACGGTCCGGCCGAAATCCGTTTGCTGCCGGGTTTCCGTTGTCAGGGGGCTGATTATTGCTTGTCCGTTTCGAATGCGTAGACCGTGTGCTGCGTGTAGGTCTCTCCCGGACGCAGCACCGACGACGGGAAATTGTCGTGGTTGGGGGCGTCGGGGAAATTCTGCGTTTCGAGGGCGATGCCCGAGCGGAAGTTGTGGCGGTCGCCGCGCTTGCCGGTCTCCTTGCCGTCCATGCCCTGTCCCGCGTAGAACTGGAGTCCCGGC
>CAKVKI010000235.1 GCA_934754975.1 uncultured Alistipes sp.
GGCATGTTGTCCGAATTCTTGCGGTAGTAGGTCACCTTGCCCGTCATGCGCAGCCACTTGTTGAGCTGGCTGGTGACCGACATGTTGAAGTTCTGGCTGTCGTAACCCGTGTTGGGTACGATCCAGTTGTTGCGCGAGTCCTTGACCGAAAACCGCGCCGAGGTACCCTTGCCGTTGTTGTACGAAAAGGCGATGCTGTTGTTGTAGGTCACGCCGGTGTCGAAAAACCCCTTGTACCAGTCGCGGTATTCCCACGGCAGTCGTTTGTACATGTCGGTCTCCCAGTTGCGCGACTCGTACTGGTAGAACTGCTGTCCGTCGAACTTGGCGCCGAAGGCCACGCGCGAATAGATGCGGCCCGTGCTGGCGATGCCGTCTTCGGCATTGGCCGCCGGCACGCTCCAGTAGTTGTACAGCCGCTGTTGGTTGAGGTTCGAATTGTTGCCGTTTCCTGCGCCGTACTGGTCCTGGAAATCGGGCCAGTAACCGGCTTTCTCGAAGGTCACCGAGGAGTTGACCGTTACGCCCAGCCCCTGCGTCGTGCGGCCCGACTTGGTGGTGATGACGATGGCGCCGTTCGCCGCGCGCGAGCCGTAGAGGGCCGTCGCCGCGGGGCCTTTGAGTACCGACACCGACTCGATGTCCTCGGGGTTGAGGTCGCTGGCGCCGTTGCCGTAGTCGATCGGGGCGGTGGTGTTGAAGGCCTGCGATCCCGAGCTGGAAGACTCCATGTCGCTCGAAATGGGCACGCCGTCGATCACGAACAGCGCCGTGTTGTTGTCGTGGGTGAGCGACGACTCGCCGCGCAGCGTGACGCGGATCGAACCGCCGGGCCCCTGCCCCGCCGAGTCGAAGTTCAGGCCGGCCACCTTGCCCGCCATGCTGTTGAGCCAGTTGCTCGATACGGTGCCCGTCAGCGCCTCGTTGCCGAGCTTGGTGACGGCGTAGCCGAGCGATTTCTCCTTGCGCGTAAGTCCGAGGGCCGTGACGACCACTTCGTCGATCTGCGCCGCCGAACTGAGCAGCCTGACGTTCACCTCCGTCATCGACGGGGTGAGCGGGATGCTCTGCGGCTCGAATCCGAGGAAGTTGACTTCCAAAACGGGGTCGTAGCCCGATACATGCAGCGAAAATTCGCCGTTCGAGGCGGTCGTCGTCCCCTGTCCGGTGCCTTTGACGATGACCGTGGCGCCGATTACGGGCAGGTTGTCTTCGTCGGTGACACGTCCGGTTACGGTCGCGTTGATGCGCACCTGCTTCGAACGGTCGGCGGCGGAGAGGAAAATCTTCTGGCTGCGGATGTCGTAGGCCACTCCGGCTCCCGTATCGCTGCCGAACAATGCGTGCAGCGCCGATTCGAGCGGGGCGTCCTTCAGATTGACGGACACCTTGCGGTCCACGTCGATCACTTCGCGGCTGTAGGCGAAGCTCATGTCTGTTTGGCGGGAAATCTCGTCGAGGACTTTGATCAGCGGGGTCTCCTTGAAGTCGAGCGAGACTTTCTGGGCGTACAGCCGGGGCGCGGAACACACGAAGGCGAGTGTCAGGCAGAGCAGGAACCGCCGTATAAAGCGTGTACGTCCCGAGCCGACTGTATAGTCAGTTTGTCGATTCATTAACATGTGATTTAAGGTTTGGTTGTCTGTTTTTCTGGAAGCCGGGGTCCCGGCCCGGCGGAGGTCGTCGGGTCAAATTCGTTTCATAGTCGTTCTGTTTAGTATTGTTTTCTTATTTTCTGGCGTAGATCGTGATTTGGTCGTTCACGCGGATGAAGTCGATCGGGGTAATGACTTTCATGGCCGTCATGATGTCGTCGATCGACTCGTTGTAGAACGACATCGTGTAGGTATAGCGGTAGAGGTCGGTGTTCTGCACGCGGAACGACATTCCGTAATGGCGTTCGAGGAATTTGATGACTTCGGCCAGCGGGGCGTCCACGAACTGATAGCGGTCGTGCATCCACCCTTCGATCTTCGAGCTGGGCACTTCGTGGCCGATCGAACAGTA
This sequence comes from uncultured Alistipes sp., assembly GCA_934754975.1. GTDB lineage: Bacteria > Bacteroidota > Bacteroidia > Bacteroidales > Rikenellaceae > Alistipes. Next base: position 2,008 of record CAKVKI010000235.1, read on the forward strand.
GCCCGTACTGCGGTTGGCGTTGAACAGGTCGCCGGGCCGCAGCAGATATTGGTGGTTTTCGCCCGAAACATGCTCCGTCAGCCGTACTGATCCCTCTTTGAGATAGACCACCGTCGAGGAGTTGTGCCCATAGGTATTGATGTCGAACTGCGTGCCCAGCACGCTCACCGTGACGTCCTCGGAGCTGACCGTAAAGGGAGCGCGCTCGTTGCGGGCCACGTCGAAGAACGCTTCGCCGCGCACCAGCTTCACGTCGCGGTTCCGGCGTTCGAAGACTTCGGGGTAGACCAGCGTCGTCTCCGAATTGAGCGTCACCTGCGTGCCGTCGGCCAGCATCAGCGTCAGCCGCTCGCCCGTGGGAACCTCGATCGTCCGGTACAGCGTCTCTTCGCCCCAGCGGTAGAGCGACGACATGGTCGTCAGGCAGAGGACGACGAGGGGCACGACCGCGGCCGCGAATCCTCCGGCGATGCGTATCCGCTGCCGGCGCCGGATGTAGCGGTCGATCTCCCGCATGATCCGGAACGAAGGTATCTCGGCCGCGTCGGATTCCTCTGCCGCGCCGTCGGCTGTCCGGGCGATATATTCGTCCATGTCGCGGATAAGCGCCTGTTCCCGGTCGTCGTAATGGGTTTTCATAGTTACTCCTGTAAGTTATATTTGGTGCGGACGTTTTCGCGCAGTTGCTTGAGCGCCCGGGTGTACTGTACTTTTACCGTATTGACCGAAATCCCCAGCCGGTCTGCGATCTCCTGGTTCGAAAGCCCCTCCTGCAGCTTCATCCGGAAAACGTCCTGCTTCTGGGGCGAAAGCTCCCGCACGGCGTTGAACAGATGTTCGATCACCTCCGCATTGGCCGTGTCGGGATTCTGCTGCGGCTGCGCCTCGACGTACTCCTGATGATAGCGGCGGTTGCCGGCTGCGGCGTTGCTGCTGGCCCGCAGTACGTTGAGCGTGTAGTTCTTGGCGATCGTGTAGACGAAGTTCAGCAGGTTGTGCCTTTCGTCGAGCGCACTGCGGCTCTCCCAGAGCTTCATGAACGTATGCTGCACGATGTCGGCCGCCGCCGTCGCGTCATGCGTGTACCGCATGGCGAAAGCATAGACTCCCCGGTGATACTGGTCGTAGCAGCGCGTGAAAGCCAGGCGGTTTCCACCCCTGATTTCGGTTATGAGCAGCTTGTTTTCGGGCATCGGGTCTGTCTTTGGGTCGGTTGTTTGATTTATATACACTCGGAATCGGAAAACGTATTACACGCAGCGGGAGATTTGTGCGAAAATATTTCTCCGGGCCGGACGGGACATCCGGCGGGGTGTGTGGGAACGAACAGGGGCGGAAAGAGTCTCGCCGGCGGACGCTGCCGGTCGATGCGCTTGTTTTTGGGCGGCCTTCCGGCCTTTTCGTAATGATGAGAAAAGGATTACGAGACGTCGTAATCCTTGGGTTGTGAGCTGTTGACGAGGATTGAACTCGTGACCTCTTCCTTACCAAGGAAGTGCTCTACCACTGAGCTACAACAGCAACATTTCTCGTTCGAGTGGTGCAAAATTACATAAGAACAATGAAAAGACCAAAAATTTATGCGGTTTTCATAATTATTTTCTATCTTTACTTTTGAATTATAACCCTAAGCACATGAAACGTATATTAATAGTAGGCGCCGGCGGTCAGATAGGTTCCGAGCTGACAGTTTATCTGCGCAAAATTTACGGCGACCACAACGTCGTCGCCACCGACATGCGTGAGACCAGAGCCCTCGGCGAAGCGGGTCCTTTCGAGGTTCTCAACGCACTCGACGCCACGGCAATGGCTTCGGTGGTCGCCCGTTATCATATCGACTCGATCTTCAACCTCGTGGCCCTGCTTTCGGCCGTGGGCGAACGCAATCCCCAGATGGCGTGGAACGTCAATATGGGCGCGCTGAACAACTCGCTCGAAGTGGCCCGTCAGCACCACTGCGCGCTCTTCACGCCCAGCTCGATCGGCGCCTTCGGCCCCACCTCGCCCAAGGACAGTACCCCGCAGGATACCATCATGCAGCCCACGACGATCTACGGCATCTGCAAGGTCACGGGCGAAATGCTGGGCAACTACTACCACCACAAATACGGCGTCGATACCCGTTCGGTGCGTTTTCCGGGTATTATTTCGAGCGTCACGCTGCCCGGCGGCGGCACGACCGACTATGCGGTCGAGATCTACTACGAAGCGATCCGCTCCGGCCGGTTCACCTGCCCCGTGCCGCCGGACGTCTATATGGACATGATCTATATGCCCGATGCGCTGCGCGCCTGCGTCGAACTGATGGAGGCCGATCCCGCAAAACTCATCCACCGCAACAGCTTCAACATCGCCTCGATGAGTTTCACGCCGGAGATCATCTGCGCCGAGATCAAGAAACGCCTGCCCGGTTTCACGATGGATTACGACGTCGATCCCGTCAAGAAGGAGATCGCCGAGAGCTGGCCCAATTCGCTGGACGACACCTGCGCCCGCGAGGAGTGGGGCTGGAAACCCGA
>CAKVKI010000236.1 GCA_934754975.1 uncultured Alistipes sp.
GGGCTGCCGCCCCGAGGCGATCGACGCCTTCATCGCGGCGAAGATCCCCTACGGACCGGGCAAAGCCGTCAATGCGGGCGGCGTAGCGACGTCGGGACTCGAAATGAGCCAGAACTCGCAGAAATTCAACTGGACGGCCGAGGAGGTCGATGCCAAGCTGCATCAGATCATGTCGTCGATCCACCACGCATGCCTGGAATACGGCACTGAAAAGGACGGCTTCATCAACTACATGAAGGGCGCCAACATCGCGGGCTTCATGAAGGTCGCCAAGTCGATGGTCGAGCAGGGCGTGCTGTAAGCCGATTTTATTTCTATAAAAAAGCCGGGACAGATAAGTCCCGGCTTTTTCGCATCTGCGGATCAGCGTTTACCCAGCTTGTGGAGACTATACCACGAAAACCGCACATCCATATCCGCAGGCATATCGGGAATCGGAATATTTACTTTCTTCCCGTCCCGTTCAATCAGAAAATACCCCTTGCCTTTGCGCCATTGGATTATATCCCCTTTGCGATATCCGGCGGAAGCTGCCGTAAGCTGCGGTTCGACAGAAGTAATCATCCGAGTATTCTTCTTTCCTTTCAGAAGCATATATTTAAAATTATTCACCTTAAAACTATACGACTGCTCCACTATGGACTCACAAGGATGATTAACCCATGTGGCGACAGCTTTATACTCATCCAGCACGCTGAATTGCCGGTCGGTAAGGTGCCTGTCGAATTTCAGTTGATAGATTATCGGCGGCACCCGCTGCGTCGTATCCCGCAGCCGCTTAGCATCCAACATACATATTTCAAGAAACAGATCGGTCGAAACCGTCGTCTGGGTATATCCGCCGTCACGTTCCACATGCGAATGTTCCTGCGTTTCATAGCGGTAATCGGTTCGCGTCCAGTTATAAACCCTGCGGGTCGTACGGCCGTCATTGACTACAGTCGTCGTAGGCGGCACATAGGTCGACTGTATCGACTCGTTTTTATCTTTCGACAGCATGATCAGCACATCCGGATTATCTGTATCGCGTTCAAGCCAAGGGTGGAAGCCTTTTGCGAATTGCTCCATTATCTCTTTGTCAACCAACGGATCGGAACCAGTCAGTGCAAAATCATAAGTGCGAATGCCGAACCAATCGAAGTCGGTATCCCAATGACGGGAAATCTCGCCCAACCCTTTTTTCCGGTTCTCAGTCAGCTTTTTCTCTAGGTCTTCGATAGCCGAGGTGTCTGTCCAGCACTTTTCCAACATAGTTTCCTGCGTTATGTGCGCCAAATCCTCCATCCACCGGGGATTGTCTTTAATCCGGATGCACACCTTATACGGATCGACGTAACCTTCGGAAATACAATCCAACTCATGCTCTCCGGATTCAGACAAACACGCATAGAATTCAGTCTTGGTCATACCCTGCGTAGTGCGTCCGTCGACAGCCGTTATCACGGTTCCGATATACAAAGCGCCCTCCTTTTCAGGTGAGAGCTGTTCAAACCAAACAGTCTTCCCATCCCGAAAATCGTATTGCGCAGTCAGTTTTAACGGAAGCGCCCCTTTATTCGTTATTTTGAAAGTCCTTATTACTGTAAGATATTCGGGTGCCCAGCATTTCAGACGCTCTACTTCAAAAGGGAAGAAACGTCGTAAAGGAGTCTCCGCCGAAGCCTTTGAGACAATACCAAGACAAAAAACAGCTAATGCGGTTCGTAATAAGAGTGGAAGTTTTGTCTTCATAACGCAAAAGGATAAAGGGTTAAAAGTACTAGCAGACAATAAAAAACGTGGACAATTTACACTATCCACTGACAAGGTCTTGGCGTACCCGATATGAAGATGATGCAAATATGCCCACGCCGTAAAAACAGCGCGAGCATCAACTTTGCCACTTTCATATCTACTAAAACCGCCAAGTTCTGTCAGTAAGAAAGTAAAGCCGATGCGCTTTTTATGTCGTATGTATGTAATCCTGACAGATTACGGGATAAATATACGTTTTTTCCGCGAAACGCGAAAATATACGAAACAAAAAAGCGAATCACAAATGGAGATTCGCTTTTATATTCCGGCTGGCTCTTTCATTTCAGAACATTGCGCTTATCTCCATGCCCATCGTCAGTTTATGCATCACTTCGCAGGAGGAGGAAACCAGCGGCGGAGCGACGTCGTAATCGGTCGTAAAGCGTACGCCCAGATTACGGTTGACCAAATAGGTGGACGAAAAGCCCGTCCCGATCGTGAACCCGCCCCGGCCTTCGATCCTGTAGCCGGAGGTACTGTAGGGTTTATAATGTTCGTAGCCGCAGAGAAGTTTCGAGCCGATACGCCAGCGCGCCGAAAGCGGATAGGAAAAATAGGGACCTGCCGTGACGGAACAGCACTCGAACTCATCGTTCTGCGGAACGCCGTTGACGTTCATTTCCAGATTCGTCACCGCAAACCGTCCTCCCACGCCGACATACGGAGAAGCGAACCAGGCCCCCTGCACGCCGACCGTCGGTCCGACTTTGAAATCGGTGTGCATGCCCCTATAAGGCGCATAAGAGCCGGGGATGACCGTCAGTCCGACGGAAAATCCGACGAACGACGGGTGCCGGTAGCGGTCGAAGACAACATACGTATCATGGACCCGGAGTCCCTTCTCTTTGAATATCAGGTCGGCGAGAAAATAGCCGAATTCGGTGGCGAGGATGCCGATACCCGCGCCTACCATGACGTCGCTCATCCAATGGCGGTTGTTCAGCTGGCGCGTAACGCCCGTGAGGGTCGCCAGCGTATAGCCGCCGATGCTGTACCACGGACTGCGATGCCCGTATTCCTTATGCAGCATCGTCGCCGTCATAAAGGCGGTCGCCGTATGGCCGGAAGGGAACGAATTGCGCGTGGAGCCGTCGGGACGCATCACGCGGAAGGAGTATTTGAGCGAATTGACCGCCGCGGCCATCAATCCGGCGGAAAAAGCGTCGGAGACCAGCATGCGCCCCCACGAACTGCGGCTCTCGACGCCGCAGGCTTTCATCCCGACCAGCAGCGCGGCAGGCGCATACTGCAGGTAATCGTCGTAATCGTGGTGGAACGACTTGACGTAACCGTTGCGCAGGCGGCGGAAGTCGGTGTCGTAAAGCGACACCACGGCCCCGCCCAGAATCAGCGGCACGGCGACAAAGGTCATGCGATAGCCTTTGGTCGAAGTCCGGCGGTCCATATACTGCGAAAAGGCGCTTTCCGCTGCGGGGACCAGACATTCGTTGCCCAGACTGTCTTTAATCTGCGCCGAAACCAAACCAGGACTTATGAACGCCGCCGACAGACAAAGCAAAAGTAATCTCTTCATCCGGGGCAGGCCGTTTAATGTTTTCGCCGCAGGGCGCGGATCGCTTCGCCGCCGATAGCCAGCAGCGAGGTGCAGCCGATAACGGCCGCCCATTCGCGCCATGCAAGCGGCTCGGTACGGAACACCTCGCCCCCGAACTCGACGATGAGGACCTGTCCCGCGGCGATAGCCAGCAGGATAAGGAAAAACTCACGGCACCCGCGCAGGCAGGTAAAGACCGAATGGCGCGTCTCGAAGCCTTTGGCGTTGAACATATTCCAGAACTGCAGGAAGACGAACGTCGAGAAGAAAAGCGTCAACTGGCGCACGGTAAGTCCGCCTGCCGTGATCGTCCACCAGAAGAGCATGCCCAGCAGGACGGCGACCATGACGCCGCCGCAGATGAAGAGCGTGCGGGCCATGCCGGGCGTGATGATGAATTCGTTGCGCGGACGGGGTTTTTCGAGCATCACTTCGGGATTGGGCGGCAGCGAAGCCATCGCCATCGCCGCAAAGGTATCCATGATGATATTGACCCAGAGAATCTGCACCACTGTCAGCGGCATGTCGGTTCCGAACACCGCGCCGACGAAGCAGATCACGATCGCCGCGAAGTTGATCGTCAGCTGGAAAAGGACGAAACGCTGGATGTTGCGGTAAAGCGAGCGGCCCCACATGACGGCCGTCGCGATCGAGGCGAACGAATCGTCCAGCAGCGTGATGTCGCTGGCGTCCTTCGCTACGGAGGTTCCCGATCCCATCGAGAGCCCCACGTTGGCGAAGTTGAGCGCCGGAGCGTCGTTCGTGCCGTCGCCCGTCACGGCCACCACCTCTTCGCATTGCTGCAACTGCCGCACGAGCCGCTGTTTGTCGAGCGGCCGGGCGCGGGACATGATCTTCAGTTCCTGCACGCGTCCGAGCAGCTCCTCGTCGCTCATCGCCGCGAACTCCGTACCGGTCATGTGGTTGCGGTCGTTATCGCGGGCGTCGTTCCACAAACCGATCTGGCGGGCGATCTCGCGCGCCGTGGCGGGGGTGTCGCCCGTGACGATCTTGACGTCTATTCCGGCATTGAGGCAGCGCCGGACGGCATCGGGCACATCCTCGCGCACCGGATCGGAGATAGCCGCCACGCCCGAAAAATGCAGCTGCGCCGCCACGGCCCGCTGGCAGTCGTCCTCAGCGGTTTCGGCCCACGCCACGGCGAGCGTACGC
>CAKVKI010000237.1 GCA_934754975.1 uncultured Alistipes sp.
GGCCTTTGCAGTTGCCCAGATGATATTGCAGGCAGACCGAATACTTGCCCCGGGCGATCTGCTCCGGCGCGAGATTGAGTTTGCACGTCCGCAGCGGCACCACTTCGCGCACGAATTCGAGTACGCTGTGCTGCATCATCACCGAGCTGTAAGGACCGAAATACTGCGAACCGTCGCGCGTCAGCTGGCGGGTGGACTGCACACGCGGAAAATGCTCGCGCCGCACCACGATCCACGGATAGGTCTTGTCATCCTTCAGCAGGATGTTGTAACGCGGCTGGAGGGTCTTTATCAGTGAATTTTCAAGCAGCAGCGCATCAGTCTCGCTGCTGACGACGATATGGCGGATCTCGGCGATCTGCCGCACCAGCACTCGCACTTTGGCGCTGTGTTCCTTGCTCTGCACGAAATAGGAGGAGACCCGTTTGCGCAGGCTCTTGGCCTTACCTACATATATAATCGTTCCCGAGCGGTCCACGAACTGATAGACGCCCGGCGACAGCGGCAGCATCGCCACCTGCTCTTTCAGGTTATTTTTTCCGGTTTCGGCCATAACGACAATAGCAACGCAAATGTAGCAAATATTTCGCAAAACCCGCAGTCCCGCCCGGGAAGGCTTTTCAAGGATGATATTACGACCGTATTCGTCCGCACGGCTAACGAATTTGTCCGATTTTTTGGTTTATTCGTCGGAAGGGCATATATTTGCAGTCTAATGCAAACACCCTCAAGCCTATGAGATTATTTTTACCACTGTTTTTGTTCGGTATGCTCGCAACTTCGTGTATCGACAAAAATTACGACCTGTCGGATATCGATACGGACGGCGTTACCATCGGCGACGAATTCCGGCTGCCGCTGGCTACGGTCACCGTCGGCATGAGCGAACTGAGCAAGGGCGACACCGACATCAAAGCCCTCTTCGACGAAGCCGACACCTGGCTGCCGTCGCCGCTGCCCGGCGGCGTGAAGTCCGTGGATCTTCAAAAGATTCAGAATACGCCCTCCTATACCGGAGAACTGCTCGACGCACTGATCGACCAGATGAAGACCGACGACGTCAAGATCAACGCCGTGGCGGAGCTGCTTTACACGAAATACCTCAGCACGTTCCTGCCGCTGCTCCCGCCGAACACGGATCCGGACGATTTCAAACCGGTTTTCATCGCGGCGTTCCGCAATGCCCCGATGCTGCAGGATGAACTGACCTCCGAAATCAAGAGCCTGGCCGGCAGTTACCTGACGGACCTGCAGGTCGAGGACGTAACATACGACATCGGCAAGATCGACATCGGCAGCGACATCGTGGACATGCTGGCCGACAACCTCGATCCGAAAGGCACGGCAAATCCCAAAAACACGCTGGACATCTACGGTGAAATTACCAGCGCACTGCCCGTCAGCCTGCAGTTCAGTCCCCGTTTCTCCCCCACGGAGGTGGAATTCGACGTACATGTCGAACCCGGCGTAACGTCCAAGATCGCGGAAACCCGGCTTTACGAGAGCGACCTGCGCCAGATCATCGACGGCGCGGAGATCATTCTCCCCGTCACGCTGGAGAAATATTTTCCCGGCTCCGGATTCACGCCCGATCAGAAAATCGTCATCAAACTGCGTCTTGTCAAGCGCGGCGGACTGAAACTCAACCTCTAACCCGGCAACGTACATGAAAAAAATATACGCTTTTCTCGCAACGCTGCTGCTGGCATCCGGCGCTGCGGCTCAGAACCCCACGGCTTACTTCATGGAAGGCACGACCTTCCGCAGCCAGTTCAACCCGGCATTCGCGCCATTGCGCGGCTATGTCAATATCCCCGGCCTGGGCGGTATCGACATCAACGCCAGCGGCAACCTGGCCGTGGACAAGATACTCTATCCCCGCAACGGGAAACTCGTCACGCTGCTCGACGGAGCCGTTTCGACCAAACAGGCCCTTTCGGGACTCAACGCCGACAACCTGCTGGGCGTCGATACCCGTGTGAACCTCATCGGGTTCGGTGCATTTACGCGCAACCACAAGGATTTCTGGTCGTTCGACCTCAACGCCCGCGTAACCTCCGACGTAACGCTCCCCTACTCGCTCTTCGAGTTCCTCAAGGAAGGCACGGGCAGCGACATCCACAACATCGGCCTCACGGCCGACAGCTACCTCGAAGCGGCTTTCAGCTACTCGTTCCCGCTGCTCGACGACAAACTGTACATCGGCGTCCGCGGTAAATTCCTCATCGGAGCCGCCCGCGCCCGCATGTACTTCACCCAGTTCAACGTAACGCACGGCGAGCAGGAGTGGCTGATCAACGCCGCGGGCGGACTCGACATCACCGCCGCCGGTCTCGACGTCACGACCAAGCGCAACGACGCCGGCGAGGAGGTTTACAAGCTGAACGACATCGACTTCAAACCCAAGGCGCCCGCAGGTTACGGCTTCGCCGTCGATCTGGGCGCCACGTACGACATCCTGCCCAACCTGCAGGCGTCGCTGGCCGTAAACGACCTGGGTTTCATCAGCTGGAGCAAGAAGAAAAACGTCACGGGCTTTTCGTCGAAGGAGCTTTCGTTCGCAGGCGTCAACGTCACGGAGGACGGCACCGAGTCGCCCGACTTCGACATCAACGTGCTGGAATTCCACAAGGGCGAAGCAAAGAGCGTATCGCGCATGCTGCGCGCCACAATCAACGCCGGACTCGAATACGAAGTATGGCGTCACAAAATCGGCATAGGTCTGTTGTATTCGGCCCGTTTCTGGGAGTACAAAACCCTGCACAACATCACCGGTTCGGTCAATTTCCACCCGATCCGCTGGTTCACGATCTCGGGAAGCTACTCGGTGATCGACAACCGCGGCGGCGCCGTAGGGCTGGGACTCAACCTCTGCCCCAACTGGATCAACTTCTTTATCGGCACGGACGTTCTGCTGACCAAGCACACGCCGCAGTTCGTCCCCGTCAAACAGAGCATCATGAACGTCACGCTCGGCATCGGCGTTCCGATCGGCAAACGCAGCCACCGCATCCCGGCCTACGTCCGCTGCGGAGACAAGCGTTAGCGTGGCGCAAAACACATGACACGAAAACGTCCCGGCCTTAGTGCCGGGACGTTTTTATTTACAGCCACAAAAAAAACCGGCAAAACAAGCCGGAGAGTCTGTCCATATACGAAAAAACAAAAGGCCCGACGGCTAAACGGTCCGCCCGGTTCTATATTTTGGGCGCACGAATACCACTTTCAGTCAATGGCATTGCTTTTTCAGAAACTTTATTTACCTTTGTGGTGCAGAGAAGTACAAACAAGATCTCCCGAGGACAAAAAAATGCGTCCGTCCCCCGGAGATATCCGCGTCATAAAACCATTGCGACGGCCCTCAAATCTGTGTGAAGTTGCGTCACTACTTTTGAATTCTTCAAAATTCGGGCCGTCGCAATCTTTTCTTTTTTCAAACAAAGACCATGCCACAACGACCCGTTTTCCCGACATTCCGGCAAACGGCATCGTCTATCCGGCGACGACCATACCCTGTTCGAGCGCGGCGCGTGCCGCCATGCGTCCCGCTTCGACAATCTCCCGGGCACGGTAAAATTCGAAGATTCCGAAACTGTCCGCCGGCATTTCGATCAGCAGGTCGGGTTTGTAGATCTTGCACATCAGGCGCGCGATATGCTGCTGCATAATCTCCGACGACGCGGTAATCACCTTATAATAGTTCAGCGACGATTTGACCCGCGCGGCCATCTCCTCCGAGAACGGCGCGCTCACGTCCACGGCGATCAGCACGTCGCCCGGTTCACGGCGCACCCGGTTCAGCGGAAGCGGATTGACCGTGCCGCCGTCCACCAACACCATGTTGCTCATGTGGACGGGCCGAAAAACCGAAGGGATCGAAATCGAAGCCCTGATGGCATCGTACAGCCCGCCCCGGTCGAGTACGACTTCGCGCCCGGTCATCAAATCGGCCGCCACAGCCGCAAAAGGCAGCGGCATCTGTTCGATCTTCACGTCAGGCACCAACTCCTTCATGGCGCTGATGACCCGGTTTCCCTTCACAAGCCCTTCGGTACTCAGTGCAAAATCGACCAGACTGAAAACCTTATATTTATCGAGCGTATACATCCACTCCTTGAAAGCTTCGAGGTGTCCCGCAGCATACATGCCGCCGACCAATGCCCCCATCGAAGTGCCTGCCACGGCATGTACTTCGAATCCCTGACTTTCCAACTCCTCGATAGCCCCGATGTGGGCCACGCCACGCGCACCGCCGCCGGCCAGCACCAGCGCCGCTCTTCTTTTTTCCATAAATCAATTATCGTTATTAATACGGTCCCGAACCTTACTCCATGCATGCGTATCGAACAGACAACTTGCATGCATCGTGCCGCACATCTCCCGAAAACGCGACATCGGAACGACAAAACTCAAAATATCCGCCTCCACCCACGGGCGTACCGACGGATCGAAAAGCCCCAGGAAACACCTCTTGCCGCCGTTGCGGTTCTCCTGCAC
>CAKVKI010000238.1 GCA_934754975.1 uncultured Alistipes sp.
AGGGTCTATGTCCTTAATAACCCCAATGTGCAGTTCCTGCTGGATCATAACGAAGAGTTTTTACAGCCGCTGCGCAAGCGCGGCATTAAAGTGATTCTCGGGATTCTGGGCAATCACGATGCCGCCGGCGTGGCGCAGCTGTCCGATATGGGATGCCGCGAGTTTGCCAAAGAGCTGGCTGCTTATTGCCGGGCCTATAATCTCGATGGCGTCGGCTTCGACGACGAGTATTCGGGCTCTCCCGATCTGAGTAATCCCTGGTTTGCTCCGTGGTCGAGCGCTGCCGCATCCCGGTTGCTTTATGAAACAAAGAAAGCAATGCCCGATAAAACCGTCATGGTATATTATCTGGGGGCGATTTGGGCGGATGATATTACTCCCGTCGAGGGCATATTACCCTCTGAATTCGTGGATTATGCAGTTGCTGATTACGGCAGTGCCGCAGATCCGATGCAGGGGATGACCCCTAAGCAGTGCAGCGGGATGTCGATCGAGTTGAACCAGGGCAGAGGTGATTCGAGCGAGGATACGGCGCGGGAACGGAAGGATGCCGGTTATGGTTACTATATGTTTTTCGCATTGGGACACACCAATTCGTTGGTGGACGATTTCTTTTCGTACAGATTCCAGGTCGCCCGCTGTCAGTCCGTCGCCCGGGGCCTTTACGAAGAAGAACTCCTTATGCCCGAGTATTATTATAAGAAAGATGATGCGACCCGGTATCGACTGCCTTAATCCGATTGATTGAGAATCCAAAAAAACGTGAAATCCATGAGAAAAATATTTATAGCGTTTCTAGCGGCGGCCTGTGCGCTCAGCGCTTGTTCCGACGACGATACGGCGGACGATCTTTCCAAAGGCACAATATCGATTACGCCCGATGCCATTCCCGCCGGACCTGACGGGACGACGGCGCAGGTGACCGTGACCAGTTCGGGCGATTGGCGGCTTGCCGGAGTCTGCGATTGGGTGCATCCTTCCGCCGAAGCGGGAAAGAACGGTGATGTCGTTACGTTTACGGTCGATCCGAATCTTACCGAAAACAGTAAGGAGACAGTGTTCAAATTTTTTACGGGATCGGCCGTCGCAAACCTGAAGGTAACTTCCGATCCGGGATATAATCTCGAACTTATTGCCGGCGGCAGCCAGACGGTCGAGGCCCCGAGCTGCGATATCCAGGTCAGGCTGCATACGAACATCCCGGAACTGGCATATTCGTTTACCGACGGGGGCGAGAACTGGGTCTCGTTTCAGAAACGCACCGAAGCTTTCGGAGATACGATTCTGAGCTTCTCCGTATCTGCAAATCCCGATTACGACAGCCGTTCGACGGTGCTTACGATTTCCGGCATGGATCAATCGATAGACATTACTGTTGTCCAACGTCAGATCGATGCTATTAACGTTGAGGACGAAGCCTTGACGTTCGACCTTTCAGAGCGCACGATAGCTATTGATGTAGAGTCGAATGTAGACTATAAAGTGACGGTTGACGGCGATTGGATTACCCGGCTGCCCGAGACCCGCGGTCTGGTGAGCGAGACGTTTAAATTCCATCTCGCCGCGGCCACTGCTTCTCGCGCCGGTAAGATCACGATCAGCGGAGCCGGCATTACGAAGGTCGTTCCAATTGTCCAGAAAGATCCCGATGCGATATTTGCTACTATTCCGGATAAGGCGTTTCGGAGCAAACTGGTGAGCATGAATTGGCTGGTTGAGCTTAGCGGAGGTCTCTGTGTGGTGACCGAGGAGGGCCTGAATGGGACTTCGTTCAAGAACAGGTCGGATGATTGGGACGACCCGATCTTCTCGCTCGAGGGGATTGAGATATTTGCCAATCTGGAATCGATCGATGTTTACAGCAATAAACTGACCAAGTTCGACATCAGCAAACTCAAGAAAGTCAAGTCGCTGAATATCGACCATAACGGCTTGTCCGAGATCGCGCTCGGCGACAATGCTGTCGAGGAACTTAATTTCTCGGCATTGTACCATGAGAGCCCCGGCAGTTGGTGGGATAATATCGTTCCCCGGGCGCTGATCGTGTCGGGAACGCACCTGAAGACATTGAAAGTGCCGTTCTCCGGCGGGGGTAACTATTGGGATCCGGTCGATGTACTTGCGACGATCGACGTATCGGGTTGTCCTGCGCTCGAAACGCTCGATGCCGTGCGTGATGCCGGCGTTCTTAAGACGATCTACCTCAAAGAGGGGCAGACTGTTCCGAATATGAATTATACCGCAGGAGCGCAGATCGCGTATAAATAATTTCGTTGTACAAGTAAGATGAGACCGTGCAGCTGCGAGCCGTAAGACCCGCCGGCTGCACGGTTTTTCGGTTTCGAATGTAAAAATTGTTATTTCGATTAGTAACCTGCTTTGTGAAATTGTATTATTTATAGATACAGAGGTGTAGAACGGGCGGAATACTGTCTGCGGTTGCAAAAAGTTTTATTATCTTTGTAGCATTCTAACCTAAACCTGAAAAGAACCGATGTCTACAAAATCCCGAAAAGTCTCGCCGCTGGCATGGGTGCCCACGGTCTATTTTGCCATGGGTCTCCCGTTCATCATCGTAAATATGGTAGCGACGCTGATGTTCCGAGGGCTGGGTATCGACGATGCCCGCATTACGCTCTGGACTTCCCTGATTATCCTGCCGTGGTCGCTCAAACCCTTCTGGAGTCCCCTGATGGAGATGTTCCGGACCAAGAAATTCTGGGTCGTCACCACACAGCTGGTTTCGGGCCTGGGACTTGCGCTGGTCGCCCTGTCGCTTCCGCTTCCCAACTTTTTCCCCTACGCCATCGCCCTGATGGCGGTCGTGGCTTTCAGCGGCGCGACGCACGACATCGCCACCGACGGCGTCTATATCACCGAACTTTCCAAAGACCTGCAGGCCAAGTTCATCGGCTGGCAGGGAGCTTTTTATAACATCGCCAAGGTCTTCGCCATGGGCGGACTGGTCTACCTGGCCGGTGCGCTCAAGGACCATGTCGGAATCGTGCAGGCGTGGATGACCGTGATGGGCCTTTGCGGCGGCATTCTCTTCCTGCTGGGGCTGTACCATATCCGCATGTTGCCTTCGGGCGGCGCGGCGACGGCCCATGCCGACAGTTTCGGCGGCGCCATGCGCGAAACGAAGCGCATCTTTCTGGAATTTTTCAAGAAAAAATATATCTGGATCTATTTTGCATTCATCCTCTTCTACCGTTTTGCCGAAGGACTGGTTATCAAGATCGTGCCGCTGTTCCTCAATGCTCCGCTCGGACAGCAGGGCATGGGGCTCAGCGAACAGCAGATCGGACTCTATTACGGTACGTTCGGCGTGATCGCTTTCGTCGTAGGGTCGATCCTCGGCGGCTATTTCATCTCGTGGCTCAAACTGCGGCGCGCATTGTTCCCGCTGGTCTGTATCTTCAACGTCCCGTTCGTGGTCTATGCGCTGCTGGCCTGGTTCCAGCCTTCGAGCCCCGTGCTGATCTGCGCGGCTATCGTGTTCGAATATTTCAGTTACGGCTTCGGCTTCGTGGGACTCACGCTCTTCATCATGCAGCAGGTGGCGCCCGGCCCGCACCAGATGGCGCACTACGCCTTCGGGTCGTCGCTGGCCAACCTCGGCGTGATGCTTCCGGGTATGATCAGCGGCTGGCTGTGCAACAGCTTGGGCGGTTACCATTACTTCTTCCTTTGGGCGCTGCTGGCCACCATTCCTGCATTCCTGCTCGCATGGCGCGTTCCTTTCACCCATCCCGATACCGAAGAGGTTACGGCCGAGGAGATCGACAAAGAATTAATCAATGAATAAACAGATAACATAGAACTATGGACAACAACCTGAAAATCGTAGGCCCGGCCATGCCGGATATGCCGTGGGAGGATCGTCCCGCCGGCTCCAAAGAAGTAATGTGGCGCTATTCGGCCAATCCGATCATCCCGCGCGACGCGCTTTCGACGTCGAACAGCATTTTCAATTCGGCGGTCATTCCTTTCAAGAAAGGCAAGTATAACTATGCGGGCGTTTTCCGCTGCGACGACACCAACCGCCGCATGCGCATCCACGCCGCTTTCTCGGTGGACGGCATCAAGTGGGATATCTGCGAGGAGGATTTCAAACTCGTAGGCGGCGATCCCGAAATCGCCGAGTGGGTTTACGGTTACGATCCCCGCGTGGCCAAGATCGAGGATAAATATTATGTGACGTGGTGCAACGGCTACCACGGCCCGACGATCGGCATCGCGTGGACCGACGACTTCGAGACGTTCCACCAGCTGGAGAACGCCTTCATCCCCTTCAACCGCAACGGCGTGCTGTTCCCCCGCAAGATCAACGGCCGTTTCGCCATGCTGTCGCGTCCGAGCGACAACGGCCACACGGCTTTCGGCGATATTTTTTATTCGGAGTCTCCCGACATGGAATTCTGGGGCCGCCACCGTCACGTGATGTCGCCCGCGGCCTTCGAGGTGTCGGCATGGCAGTGCATGAA
>CAKVKI010000239.1 GCA_934754975.1 uncultured Alistipes sp.
CAAGGTCGGTTCGCGCAAGGCTTCGAACATGCGCTTCCGGCTCAACATCGCAGCCATCAATTTCGGCATGACGATCCATTTGTGGGACAAGAAAAAGCAGTAAAACATGAAATATTTCCGCATACTCTTCTCAACAGCAGCGCTTCTTTTCGCCGCTTCGTGCATCGACAACGACGTGCCTTATCCCGTCGTCGAACTCAGGATCGCGAACGTCGAAGGCAGCGGCTTCACCGTGTCGGGCATCAGCATTGCCAACCGCACCGTAACGCTTACGCTGGATGAGAAAACAGACATACGCAAAGTCGGCATCGACAAGGTGACGTTCGACGCCGCCACCTCCAATCCGATGATGACCGACACGGAGGCTTTCATCAGCCAGATCAAAACGTCGCAGCCCCTCAGCGGAGAATTCGATCTGCGCTCGCCGCTTTACGTCACCCTCTCGCTCTATCAGGATTACGAATGGACGATTCTGGCCGAACAGCCGATCGCACGTGCGTTTACGGTCGCAGGGCAGATCGGTTCGACGGTAATAGACGCTCAGAAACGTACTGCGACGGCTTATGTAGCCATGGGGACCAACCTCGGCGACATTACGGTCACCCGTCTCAAACTGGGGCCCGCCGACATCACGACCTACTCCCCCACGGCGGAAGAACTTTCCGCTTCGGGCTTCGAAACGATGCGTTTCGTCGACGTAACCTGCCACGGCGCGACGGAACGCTGGACGCTCCATGTCGAGCATACCGACCTGAAAGTAGCATTCCGCGAAACCGATCTCTGGAACAACACGGGCGTCATAACCGCCATGGTAACGGAAGAGGAGTATCCCAACGCCGTGATCCAATACCGCGTGAAAGGCACCGACGAGTGGCAGGAGACGCAAAAGGGCGCACAGGACGAAAGCGGTATCTTCACGGGCGCCGTCGCTCCCGCCTGGACGAATTCGACCAACAGGGCCGGAATCCCCGTCAAACGTCTGGTGCGGACCAAAGGCGTCTATGCTGACCAGACCTATGAATTACAGTTGCTTGTCAACGGCGAGGTGACCGAAACGTCCGAATACACTGCTCCTGCGGGCGACGTCATTCCCGACGGCAACATGGAAAACTCAGGACTTTCGTGCTTCACAAGCGACAATGCAAACGCGGAATTCTGGGCCAGCGGCAACAACAGTTTTGCAAAATCGCTCTGCACACAAGGGACTTACAGCGGCATGGGCGGCAACTACTGCGCCTTGTTGAAAGCAGCGGCCCCACCGATCGTCGGGCTGGCCGCAGGCAACCTGATGTCCGGCATCTTCTACAAAGACGGCCTGACGACGGGCGTCGTGGAATTCGGACAACCCTATGTCTGGACGGCACGTCCCTCGGGCATGAAAGTAAAATACCACGCGACGATCGGCATCATCGACCAGGCAAAACACAGCGGAGCCCCGATCGGCATAGGCGATCATGACAAGGCCCGTATCTTCGTGGCCATCGTAGACTGGAATGCCCGGCACCGGGTAGCTTCGGGCACAGGCGCCCCCACCGGCACTTGGGACCCCACGGAAGTGACCGAAACCGAGGAAGGAAAGCTCATAGCCTGCGGCTCGATATTCATCGACAAATCGACCGAAGGAAATGCAATGACCGAGATCACGCTGCCGCTCGATTTCTACGACACGCAGGCGCGTCCCACGGGCAAATATAGCATAATCATCTCCTGCTCAACGAGCGCCTACGGCGATTTCATGGTCGGATGCACGACCAATGCGATGTACGTCGACGACTTCGAATGGGTTTATTAGTCCGAATTTCAGTTTAAGGCTGAAATTCGACAGGATAAAAAAGGATGGGATACGCGACAGTATCCCATCCTTTTTTAATTACGTCCCGATACAGGAACTTCAAAGCCCGGGAATCCCGAACCAGCCTGCTCGAGCGGCACATATATCCGCCAAACGGTCCCGAAAGCTCCCGGCATGGCAGGCCATGAAAAAACCCGTCCGTCCTCGGAACAAAAAGCAGAAGCGGCCGAACCGATGGTCCAGCCGCTTCGTTATTAAACTCAGGCTTACATTCTGCCGGGCGGAGATTACCTCATGGCAACCCGGCAATATTTGTCATAACGGCCTATTACGTCGTTCACGTAAGCCAGCGTCTGCCGGCTGCCAGTGAAACGGCCGCATTTGACCACGTCGTTTTCGTAGTACTCGGGCTGCGCCTTGAGCTGCAGATACCGGGCTACCACCTCCCACGAGTTGGGATTTTCATCGTTGATACGCGCCAGGCGCCGTGCATCGTTCACATGGCCTATACCGCTGTTATAGCAGGCCAGGATAATGCTCATCCGGTCTTTGTCCGAAGTTCCCTCAGGAAAACGGAGCGTACTCATAATCTTCGACATCAGCTTATTGGCCAGCCATATATTGGTCTCGGGATTGGCGATGTCACCGGCAGGAACGTCGAACTGACGCGCCACCGAAGGCATGATCTGCATCAGGCCCCGGGCTCCGCTGCGCGAAGTGATATCGGGCGTAAAACGCGATTCGTGGTACGCGATGGCGCTCATCAGGCGCCAGTCATGGCCTTCTTTCTCGCTGATGTTGCGAATGATATTGTCGTAAGCCGAAATCACGTAATCGCCGTCGCTGAGCAGCGAATTGCCGAAATCGGTCTCTTCGTTCAGCATGTCGTCCGTCACGGGTGTGCTGAACTTGGCGTTAAAGCCGTAAAATGTTGTAAGAATTGTTAAGAACGTAAACGTTAAAACTGTCTTTTTTAACATAAAATGTTGTTTTGCGGGCAGTTCACACCGCGCAGAACAATACGCTAATCATAGAAACCCCATGAGATACCGATTTTGAACATGCCCGGATTCAGCGGATAGTTAGCCGCCGAGAAATATTCTCCGTTACCGAACAGTCCCTTGTTTACATGCTGATATTTCAGGAATATCCGCATTCTCTTCCACTTACCCATAACGAAAGCGTCCATGTAGGGATAGTTCCCCACTTCGACCTCCCGCTGGTTGTAAAATGCCGACAGCGCGGGATTGTAACCGGGCGCATAATAACGTGTATTATAACGTCCGTCCAAACCGATCTGCAGGCGCAGTACATTGCGCACGACCCAGAATTCGTAATAATACGAAAGGAAGGCGCTCAAAAGCGGAACGGGTGCAACTTCTTGATTCGTACTCCACTGCAACAATACCCTATTGTCCAAATGAAGTCCGCCTAAGCGGAAATCTTTGCGAGCGTACACACTCGTGAGGCTTACGTTTCCACCCTGCTGGGTAATCTGGCTGTCGCTGTCGTAGTAAATCTTGTCACTGATAACGCCCTGCCATGCTCCCGCTTCAAACGCGAAATCGGGAATCGAAAACTTCACCTCGAACCGAGTTTCATTCTCCTTACTCAAAGGAGTGGACCATATATAATGGTTCGAGAAAAGATTCTCCTGCCAATAGTTCGGCGAGCGGCGGTCCATCGAGAACCGGCCTTCGAGAATCAGGGGGTGTCCGCGGAGATACCCCGTCAGCGCCAAATGTGCGCCCAAGGTGAGGTCTCCGCCTCTGTATCCCGACGGGTAGAACTTGAGGTTCGCATCCCAGTCGACATATTTTTTTATCTTGCCTCCGACGGAGCCGTATGCGAAATAGCTGGTTTTATTGACCTTCGTATACTTTCCCGTCAGGAAATCTTTCATTTCGAACTGCGAGTAGGTGTGCATGTCGATACCTATGCCTGCATCAATCGTGCCTACCACGCCGTTGCGGTCCCAGGGCTGCGCCTGAACGAAGAAGCGGTTGGAAATAACGCGCTCGTAAATCGAGTCGCGCGTATCGCGGGGATTGATGAACCAGTCCTTGTAATAGATATCCTCCGTCGATTTGAATTCGCCCGTCTCCGGGTCCCGTTCGCCCCGCTCGTTCGTATATTTGGCCTTTATGTCCGTGTAGACCTTGCTCCACGAACTGTACTCGAACGAATGGCCTATGAATACCGCCGAAAGATCGGCCAGCGAGAAATCGCTGTCCGTCACCCGCTGCAGCGGAAGCGCATACGACTGGGTGACGAAGAAGGCATTGTTGCGGTAGGTATTCTGCGCCTCGGCGTCGGCCAGTTTCATCGGCACGCCCGAAGGCATCTGAAACGTCGTATCGGCAATGGCCCATGTGCCGACCACGCCGCCGTTTTCCTGCTGTTCGATGTGGTTGTTGTAGTACGCCGCATGCACCGAATAGCGTTTGCCCGTATGGTTGAACGCGACCGCGAGGTTGTGGTTCTTGGTCCGGGACCAGATATACTGGCCGCGCGTTCCCCGCGCCTTGTAATCGATGTTGAATCCCGTCGTCGGGGAGATGTTCTGCGCATGCATGATGTTGAAGTTCTCCTCGCGGAAACGTTTCTGTCCCGATTCGAGATAGGTCATGCGGATTATCGGCTTCTTCGTATTATAGAAGGGTACGTTCTCCATGTCGTACGTATACGC
>CAKVKI010000240.1 GCA_934754975.1 uncultured Alistipes sp.
ACTTGCG
Organism: uncultured Alistipes sp.; assembly: GCA_934754975.1. GTDB lineage: Bacteria > Bacteroidota > Bacteroidia > Bacteroidales > Rikenellaceae > Alistipes. The sequence goes on from CAKVKI010000240.1 coordinate 8, forward strand.
GTCACTGAATTTTTTGTCTCCGAACTTACGGTCTCCGGCAGGCTTGCCGCCGAACTTGCGGTCGCCGTACGGTTTGTCGCCGAATTTACGCTCTCCGGCAGGTTTATCACCGAATTTGCGCTCGCCATAGGGCTTGTCGCCGAACTTGCGGTCGCCGAATTTCCTATCGCCGAATTTGCGTTCGCCGTCGGCCGGGGCGCCGAACTTCTTGGGGCCCCGGTTGTCGCCGTAGGCGGATTTTTCGCCGCGGGGCTTATCGCCGAACGAACGGCGGGGTTTGTCGCCGTCGCGGTGACGGTCGTCCGAACGCGGACGGTCACCCTGCGGCTTGTCGCCGAACGAACGGCGGGGTTTGTCGAATGCGGGACGGTTGTCGTCCGTAAAATGGGGGTTGTACGACGCCCGCTTGACGGGCTTACGGTCATCGGACGGCTGCTCCGAATCGGCAGCATCACGCTGCAAACGCGGGCGACGCTCGACACGTTCCGCCGTAGCGGTCACGGTGCGCTGACGCTTGTCGCGTCCGAAACGCGAAAGAACCGAGGTCGAGTCGTTTTTAAAGTCTTTCATAATCTGTTTGAATGTTTACGCGGCAAAGTTAATTCAATTTTCCGGATTAAAGCATATTGCGTGCCTGATTCGGAGATAAAAGCCGCAGGCCGTTACAAATTCGCCGCTTTTGCGTTATCTTTGCACCCATAAACACCGTCCGGTACCGATAGCCGGGCATTTTTCCCCTCCGCTTTCTATGAGCATGAACCGTGAAATACTGCGCATTGCGCTTCCCAATATCGTTTCGAACATCACCGTACCGCTGATGGGCATCGTCTCGACGGCGATCGCAGGGCACTGGGGTTCGGACACGGCCGCGACGATCGGCGCGCTGGCCATCGGCGTGTCGATCTTCAACTTCATCTATTGGAACTGCTCGTTCGTACGCATGGGAACCAGCGGACTGACGGCGCAGGCGTTCGGCGCGGGCAACTTCCGCGAATGCACCAACATGCTGGTCCGGGCGCTGCTCGTGGCCGGAGGTATGGGCCTGCTGATGCTCCTGCTGCAATACCCGCTGGGCGAACTGGCGCTGTGGGGACTCAACGGCAACGACATGACGCGCGAATACTTCTACGCCCGTATCTGGGCCGTGCCGGCGGGAATTCTGCTCTTCGGCTTCAACGGCTGGTTTACGGGAATGCAGAACGCGATAATACCGATGTTCACGGCCATCACGGTCAATGTGGTCCATGTGCTGTGCAGCCTGTGGTTCGCATTCGGACTGGACATGGGAATCGTCGGCATCGCCTACGCTTCGGTAATCGCGCAGTGGACGGGCGTAGCGCTCTCCGCCCTGCTGCTCATCGTCTGCTACCGCAGCATACTGACCGGAATCGACTGGGCCGAGGTCGTGGACATGAAGCCGTTGAAGACCTTCTTTATCGTAAACCGCGACATCATGCTGCGCACGTTCTGCATCGTGGCCGTCTACACCTTCTTTACGGGAGCGTCGGCCCGCATGGACGATCCGGCGCTGCTGGCCGTGAATACGCTGCTGCTGCAGTTGTTTACGCTATTCTCGTACATGAACGACGGATTCGCATACGCCGCCGAAGCCTTGACGGGCCGATTCATCGGCGCGCGCGACGAAGGGGCGCTGCGCGACTGCCTGCGCCGCTGCATCGCATGGGGAACGGCCGTATCGGTGCTGTTCGTCGGCATCTATATCATCTGGTGGCGCGACCTGGTGGGATTGTTCGTGGACAGCACGGCGCCCAATGCCGCGACGATCGTGGAGCTGGCGGGACAGTACATCGTCTGGATCATCCTGATCCCGATCGCCAGCGCCATGCCTTTCATCATGGACGGCATCATGGTCGGGGCGACCGAGACGCGCGTCATGCGCAACTCGATGTTCTGGGCCACGGCGGCCTATTTCGGCATTTTCTACATCGCCTACGCGATGATCGGCAACAATGCCCTGTGGCTGGCGTTCACGCTCTATATGTTCCTGCGCGGGGTGATACAGTACATCATGACGCACCGCCTGCGGTCGATCTATGTGAAAGCGACAAACTGACCGCCATGGAACTGACCGCAGATTCGCTGTATATCAAGTACATTCGCCTGAAAGAGGACGCAGAGCCGCCGCTGAGGTATCCGTATACCGTTCCGGCGCTGGCGAATTTCAGCAGGCTGGAACTGCGCAGGCCCGTGACGTTCATCATGGGCGAAAACGGCATGGGGAAATCGACGCTGCTCGAAGCCATAGCCGTCAAAGCGGGATTCAATCCCGAAGGAGGGTCCAAAAACTTCCGGTTTGCGACGCGCGCCACCCATTCCGACCTCTACGAACATATCGTGCTGGGGCGCGGGCTTCAGCCGCGCGACGGCTATTTCCTGCGGGCGGAGAGTTTCTACAACGTGGCGACCGAAATCGAGAACGTAGCCGACGGCGTACTGAAATATTACGGCGACAAGTCGCTGCACCAGCAGTCGCACGGCGAGAGTTTCCTGGCCCTGCTCGGGCACCGGCTGTTCGGACACGGACTTTACATTTTCGACGAGCCGGAAGCCGCGCTGTCGCCTTCGCGCCAGATGTATATGCTGTGCCGGATGAAGCAGCTCGTCGATCAGGGGTCGCAGTTCATCATCAGCACCCACTCGCCGATCGTCATGTCCTACCCGGACGCCGAGATATACGAAATCACGGATCACGGGTTGGAACCGACCGAACTGGAAGAGACCTCCCACTTCCGGCTGATGAAGCGTTTTATCCTCGACCGGAGGGGAATTCTGCGGCAGATGGAGCTGGAGAAAGAATAGTCTCCGAAGTCCTGTCCGGAGTCCTGTCCGGAGTCGATTTTTCAGTTGACGCACTGTGCGGCAGAGGGCCGGAACGGGAATAAAACCGGCATGCGGACAGGTTGGAGCCGGAAATAAGAACGGCACGGACCGACTCGGAGTGGGACCCGCGGAGAAATTGCACCCGCAGGGAAGCCTGCCGGCGACGATCATCGCGCAGATCAACGCACCGGACAGAGCATGCGGCAAAGAAAACTCCCGACTCTTTCGAGCCGGGAGTTTCTATTATCGCAGGGCGGGCCGCCCCGTCCTGTATACGCCGATTATTCGCCTTTGGCGGCTTTCCAGAGCGGGAAGTATTTGTCGTACTTCTCCTGAATGCCGGGTTCGTCGCGCAGACGGAAACAGAGCTGCTTGAGCATGTCGAGCGTATTGAAATCGTCGGATTTAAGCTCGTAAGCCTTCTCAAACCACGGAATAGCCTCCATATAGATTGCATTGGCAGCTTTCAGGTCGGCGTCGTAAGCGGCCTGGCTGCTGTACTGCTTCTCGTTCATCACTTTGTTCATGTCGTCGGCTTTGATCGTGTAGAACACGCCCAGGTAGTAATTGCCTTCGAACAGGTCGGGTTTCAGCTCGACGACCTTCTGGAACGATGCGATGCTTTCGTCGTACTTCTTCAGTGCAAAGAAGATACGGCCGCGGCCGAACCAAAGATCGACATTTTCCGGATTGCTTTCAATAGCCGCATCGATCAGCGCCACCAGGTCGGCGGGGTCGCCCACCTGCTCCTCGGGATTGGTATAGAGCTGGACCAGACCGTCGAGGATACGCTCGTTCTTCGGGAATTTCTTGATGCCTTCGACCAGCGCGTCCTTAGCCTTCATTATATTCGCCTTGTCGGCGTCCTTCTGGCCGTAGTAGCAGTGGAAAAGGTAATAATAGATATTGCCTTCCTCGTCGTTGTAGCCCAGGTCGAGCGCTTTGGTCAGGTAATCGGCGCCGATGGGGAACGACGCGGGGTTCGTTGCTCCGTCTACCGTGCGCAGGTAACCTGCATAGTAGAGCAGCGCGGGTTCGGGGTTGCCGTGAGCCGGGCTGGACTGCGCTTCGAAAGCCATCGCATAGGCGTCGGCGGCATCGGCGTAGTTGCCGGTGTCGATACCCGTGTTACCTACCTGCGAACAGAAATCGCTGATCTGCTTCAGCCCCTCCTTGACCTTTTCGGCCGTTTTGGGGTCCATCTCGTAAGCCTTGTTGTAGGCTTCGATAGCCTTGGCGGGAGCATCTTCCCTCACCCACTGCGTCTGGCTCCAGGTCGCGATCTTGCCGTCCTTGATATAAGCCGTGAACCAGGGATAAACCCAAGCCTCGTAAGGAACATTGACAAGCGTCACCGATTCGGTCGAAGCGGGTTCGCCCACAGCCAGCTTCAGCATCGTGGCGTCCATATTGACGAAAAGGTTCTTCGTCGGTTCGATAGCCGCGTCATAGAAGGCTTTGCCGCGATTGATCCAGGTCGCCGACTTGGCGCCTTTCTTCGCATCGGCGATGTCGGCGTCGCTCTTCTCGATCTTGGAGAGAAGCGCCGACTTGTTTACTTTCTGGGCCTGAACGGCAGAAACTGCTACGAGCATTACCGCAAGGACCGTCAAAAATACTTTTTTCATAACAG
>CAKVKI010000241.1 GCA_934754975.1 uncultured Alistipes sp.
AGAAGCTGCTTGCTTACGCCCTTCGTGATCGGATACAAACGGCTCCCGCTGCCGCCCGCTAAGAGTAGACCTTTCATTATTCAAGTGAATTAATATGCGTTTTCATCCCGCTTCAGTGCATTCCACACCGTCAGAAGCATGATGCGGATATCCAGCAGCAGCGACCAGTTTTCGAGATACCAGATGTCGCGGCGCACGCGGCCTTCCATCTGGCTCAGTTCGTGGGTTTCGCCCCGGTAGCCCGTCACCTGCGCCCAGCCCGTAATGCCGGGTTTGATCAGGTGGCGCACCATGTATTTATTGACCAGTTTGGAATACTGCTCGGTGTGCTGGAGCATGTGGGGGCGGGGACCGACGATCGACATGTCGCCTTTCAGTACGTTGATGAACTGGGGCAGTTCGTCGATGCTCGACTTGCGGAGGAAATCCCCGAAACGGGTCTTGCGCGGATCGTTTTTCGTCGCCTGCACCCGGTCGGCCTCGTCGTTGACGCGCATCGACCGGAATTTGATGCAGCCGAACGTCTGTCCGTTTTCGCCGCTGCGTTCCTGAATGAAGAACACCGGGCCTTTCGAAGTCAGTTTGGTGCCCAAGGCCACGAAAATATAGACGAAGGGGAACAGCGTGCAGAGGAAAATGCCGGATACCGCGACGTCGAACGCACGTTTGACGAAACGGTTCGAAGCCTGCCGCAGGGGTTCTTCGCGGATATAGAGGATCGGCACGTTGCCCAGCAGTTCGAGATTCATCGCGCGTTTCATATAATTGCGCAGATTGGGCACATAGTAAAACCGGATGAAATTATTTTCGCAGTAGTCCATGATCGGGAATATCTCCTCCAGATAACGGTCGGTCGAAAGACAGCAGTACACCTCGTTCACATAGTGGGACCGTATCCACGGAAGGGCCTCTTCCACGCCGCCCAGACACGGCGTATTGTTGGGCAGGGACTTGTCGTCGTGGTTGCTGAAAAAGCCGAGTACGCGGTAGCCGGTGCTGGTGTTGTCCACCATTTCGTGGTATACTTCCAATGCGTTGTCCTTGCTGCCGACGATGACTACCTGCCGCGAATTGCGGCCGTGCAGGCGGGTGTTTTTGACGACCACGCGGCAGATGTAACGCCACAGCATCAGCGTGACGGTGAGCGATATGTAGAAAATGCCGATCAGTTGCAGCGGCAGCAGTCCGTAACTCCATACGGTCTGTATGAGCGTAAAGAACCCGATGTGGCAGAGTACGACGTAAAACACGCGGCGTATGATCTCCTCATAGGGAACGATCCGCGAAGAGAGAATCACGCCGAACCACGACAGGCCGGGAATGAAGCAGATGTTGAGACAGGCGAATATCTCCAGCGAATGGGCGATGTATGCCGGCTGGGGAGACAGTGTAAGCGCGAATATCCAGGAGAGGTTGAGAAGAAATAAATCACCGATAATCACAGGAAGCTTAATCAGCAAGGATTCCTGCATGACTTGTTTCATAAATCGAAAATTTAGAGGCGTTAATTTCCGTATTGACTGTACGTCGGATTACGTATGTATGTAAAAGAGAGTTGCTAGTCTATCTTTGCAATGTATTTCAGCGGAATGTAGGCCGTCAGGGCGGTTGCGACGTTGCGGATCGCCACGGCGACCTTGCTGTGACCTTTGTGTCGGATGTAACGGCCTTCGATTCCTGCGAATATGCCCTCCGTGATACGCACCTGATCTCCCGTTTCCAGATCCACGTCCTGCGGGGCGACGATCTCGACGTGTTCGTTCTGCGTGGCGACGACGGCCATGAAGTCCTGCATCTGCCGCTCCGGAATCACCGTCGGCGATTTGCTTTCGCGGTCCATGATGTAGCGGATCGGAAGGGTGGTGGCCGCTTTTATTTCCCGCAGATTTTTTGCCGACGTCCGGACGAACAGCAGGTTGTGGATCAGCGGCTCCCAGACTTTGCGTTTTTTACCGCCGTACGTCCGTTCCGTGAAGTGCATGGGCACGTAACTCTCGATCCCGATACTGTCCAGGTGGCTTTTGACGGCCATTTCCCGGCTGTACGTGACGCGGATTGCGTACCATTGCTGTTCGTTCGGCGTGTCTTCACACATGGGCATACCTTGGGGGCACCTCCGCAGATGAAGTGCGGTTGTCAGTTATTTGATATCGTTTTTGAAACACTTGCTCTCGTGCATTCCTACCCATAGGACCTGCACATCCTTTCATTTCGTGCAAAGATAAGAAAATTTCCCCATACGGCAACCCCGCAGCAGGACGATTTCGTTTGCACCCTATACAATAAAGGACACAAAAAGGTCCGGAAAACTCCGGATTCGCGCCTCTTTATGTCCTTTGTGGTATCGACGTGTACCAAATGGTGCATGTCGTTTTTCTTTTCAGACGCAAAGATAACCCTTTATTTTAAACCGGCAATAGATTTTCGGAAATTTTAATATTCCGGCAAAACGGAAGCCGCTCTCCGGCCCTGCGGCCGGCATCGTATATCTCCGGCTGCCGCATGATCCGGAGGCCCCCCCCCTGCCTTTTTTATGCCGAAACAGTGTTGCGGGCGGCATTGCGTCCGCAATTCCGGCCTCTCTGCGGCGCCTTATCGGAACAGGGTGAATTTTTCATTCCACTGGGCGCGTATCGTGTCGTAATAATAGCGCCACGGGGACGACCGCAGTACGTTGCGCAGGCGCCAGCGATTGTGCAGGGGACCGAACAGTTTGAAGTATAATTTGGGCATCCCCCGGGTCGGCATGGGTTTCATGGCGTATACTTCCTGCATAAAACGCTTCAGCGTGCCTGCATCGTATTCCGGTTCCGGGATTTCTGCGCCCAGATGCCGGACGGCGGCGGCCGTCATCAGCGCCGCAAAGCGGTCCAGGCGGTAGGCGGCCAGCGTCTTATGGAATAACGGCAGGTCGATTTCGTGCCGATGCCGCTCCAGGAAACAGGCCCAGTCGCAGAGATGCCGGACGGCGATTCCCTCCTTCTGGTAATGCACGGCCGCATGACGGATCAGATATATTGCGTTGAACGTCGCCGGCGGCGCCGCTGTGTTTTCGCCGATTTCGCACGTCCCTTCCTCCTCCAGCAGCCGGACCAGCAGGGCGTTCAGTTCCCGTTCGGTCCTGTTGCGCCGGACGTTGAGAATGGTCCGGTGATTCTCGATCTGAATGCCGTCCCATGTATATTCCGAATGTTTCGGAACGTCGAAATAGAGATGCGCCCCCATCTGCTGCAACAGACGGTCGCCCCGGTCGGACTCACCGAACAGGTAGATGTCGATGTCGCCGCACTCCCGGTGCGCCGGAACAGGGTAGTCCCGGCTCAGCCCCAGCCCCTTCAGAACGAGCATGCGGATGCCGTTTTCTGCGAAAACCGCCGCCATCTTCGCGGCTTTTTCCTGCTGGCGGCGGTAGCGTTTCTCCTGCTCCTCGGTCGTCAAGGCCCAGCGGAGCCGAATATCCCGCGGCGGTTGCTGTTCTCCGGGCAAATGCCCTATGCCGTCCCAGACCACTGCACACACGCCCTGACCGACTGCCGTGCGGAAAATATTTTCCCATGCCTGCGTGGATATCTTTCCGCCGATCGTCGGAGTATATGCCGGTTTCAGCCCGCTGCGCAGTAGCCGGGCGAAGTAGCTGATGTCGTTTTCCGAATACATTGGGATGTTTTATCTGTTCCGATTGTCTGTTGTCGTTGCCGTGCAAAGATAGCGCATTTCCGCAAATATGCAAGGATTTACCGGCCCGGCCGAAGTTTTGCGGGGCGGGGAAAAAGAAAAACGTCCCGAATCATTCAGGACGTTTCTCCGAGTTTCTAACTCTTTTTTCGTGATCCCGCTGGGGCTCGAACCCAGGACCCCAACATTAAAAGTGTTGTGCTCTACCAGCTGAGCTACGGAATCTCCGATACCAAAGGGGTGTTTCCCGTTTTTGGTGGTGCAAATGTATAGAATATTTTTGTTTTACCAAAATAAAACGATATTTTTGTAGGCGTTTAAGTGAAAAAAATAATTTCTAAACTCATATTACCTATGTGCAAAGCCTTAATTATCGGTGCCGGAGGCGTCGGAACGGTCGTAACCCAGAAAATTGCCGCCAATCCCGTTTTTACGGATGTGATGCTGGCCAGCCGTACCAAATCCAAGTGCGACGCCGTTGCGGCGGCTATCGGCGGCGGCCGTGTTAAGACCGCGCAGGTCGATGCCGACAATGTTGCCGAACTGTGCGAACTCTTCCGCGCGTTCCGCCCCGACATCGTGGTCAACGTGGCCCTGCCTTATCAGGATCTGACGATCATGGACGCCTGCCTCGAATGCGGCTGCAACTACCTCGACACGGCCAATTACGAACCCAAGGACGAAGCGCATTTCGAATATTCATGGCAGTGGGCCTATCAGGACCGCTTCAAGGCCGCAGGGCTGACGGCGATCCTCGGCTGCGGTTTCGACCCGGGCGTTACGGCCATCTTCACGGCTTACGCC
>CAKVKI010000242.1 GCA_934754975.1 uncultured Alistipes sp.
TCATTTGCAGGAACGAACCGCCCTGGTTGAAGATGCCGTCGGCCATCGGATAGTCGATGTCCACGGTGCGGGGCGAAGGATTGAACAGCCCCGTGTAGCCTTCGTGCAGGCCTATTACGCGGTAACCTTTGCGGAGGAAAGTCTTTGCGACGCTGCCCACCACGGTATTCATACCGGGTGCGGGGCCGCCGCCAGTCAGAATTGCGATTGCTTCTTTCATGGTTGTGTTTGGGTTTTTATGTTTGAACCTGAATTAACCTAAATTGGACGCCCAAAAGTACGATTAATTTTTCAAACGGGCAAAAAAATGGACCTTCTGTTGTATGTTGTAATTTTATTTAGTATATTGTTTATTCTGTGAAAGGATGTGTGTAATAATATTTAATATTTACTTTTAAATAATTTACTTTGTATGCAATTTATGAAACCGAGATTAAGAATCCTGCCTGCATTTCTGCTGATTGTTGTTCTGTCGGGCTGTTCGGTGCAAAAGCCGGCAGTCGGTGCGGACAACAGCGCCGCCGGGGCGCAGGCGCTCTACGAGCAGGCGCTCAAGGCACTCGAAGACCGCCGGTTCATTGTCGAAGCCGACGAATTTTATCTGCCCGAAAACCGGTCGCCGGTTAAACTCCCTTCGGGAAGTTATATTTCCATGCAGGGAAACAAAGGCGTTATCCGCTTTTCCCGGAATGTCTTTCCCCGCGAACTGCCCAGACGCCTGAATATAGAGGACGATGCCGCCGAAATAACGGAAATGGAGCGTAAGAAAAACGGGGACCGGCAGTTTTACATTAAGATCGTAGGTCCTCAGAAGGGAGAGGATCGGGAGATCGTGCTGACGTTGTACAAGAATACGAATAAATGCTTTGCCCGGGTCAATTATTACCGGAGCGGCCACCTCTTCGATTTTTCCGGCTATGTCTATCCTGCCGGGGAGTGACGTGTGCTTTCTGTAGGGCGACCGCGGTTTATGACTACGGATCGCTTTTTGTTTCGGGGACGGCGACCTCGGTTTATGCCTGCAAACTGCTTTTGCTTCCTGTACTGCGACCGCGGTTTATGACTACGGATCGCTTTTGCTTTCGCGGCGGCGATTGGGGCATATGACCTCAGATTATTTTTGGTGCGGCGCCGGCGGTTTATGCCTCCCGACCGCAGATCGGTTCCGGCGCGTATCTCCCCGACAGACTCCGCCGCATGAAAAAACGGTGTTCGGACACAATCCGAACACCGTTTATTACATAAAATTCAGTGCTTATATATCTTGAGTTTAACTTGCTCTTATACCCTGAATTTGGAGAACGCGGGTAATTTACTCAACTACCGTTACGTTCACAGCCTGCTCGCCTTTGGCACCGCTGCCAACTTCGAATTCGACTGTCTGACCTTCATTGAGCGACTTGAATCCGTCCGTTACAACGCCTGAGAAGTGAACGAAAATCTCTTTGCCGTTCTCTCCTGTAATGAATCCGTAGCCTTTTTTGCCATCGAACCATTTTACCTTACCTGTCATAAAAATTGAAAATTAAAAAGTTTGTACACGGCAAAGTAAAGTAAAAATCATTGGCTTTCAAAACTTTTTGGCATGTTTTTTCAGGTTTGAACGAAATTTTTTTATCTTTGTCCTGTAAGAATGATTTAACGACGAGGCGATATGAATAAAAAACTGAAACTTGCTCTGGCTGCGCTGCTTGGCTTCTCGACGGCCTGCTCGACGGTAAAAAACGCCCCTGCGAAGGGCGGGGAGGAACAGAAGCAGGAGACCGGATCGCAGGAGGTTCAGGACTCGGTGAAGGTGCCGCCCCGCATTATCGTCATGTACGGCGTACGTCCTCCGGGACAGTCCATGCCCGGCACGGGCGTGCATATTCCCGATGCGAAGGTGCAGTCGGCCGAACCGGAGGAATTGGATCCCGTTGCGGAAACACCTGCCGAGGATACGCCGGTCATGGATACGAAGAAGGACGCCAAAGCTCCTAAGAAGTAATCCATGCCGCGCCGTCGTCCGGGCCTGCGCAAACGATTGGCCCTCAATATTTTTTCCGATCTATATACCTCGACCGTCGCCGAGCATCGGCTCACTACGCTCTTTTGGGAGTGTACGCTGCGCTGCAACCTCTCGTGCCGTCACTGCGGCAGCGATTGCCGTGTGGATCCCGGTGTGCCCGACATGCCGCTCGAAGATTTCCTGAAGGTACTCGACGAGGAGGTGATGCCCCATGTCGATCCCGCCGAAGTGCTGATTATCTTTTCGGGCGGCGAGGTGCTGGTGCGCGACGATCTGGAGCGCGCCGGAGCCGAAGTGACCCGCCGCGGCTATGCGTGGGGCATGGTTACCAACGGCATGGCCCTGACCGAAGCCCGCCTGCGAAGCCTGCTCGATGCCGGACTGCGCAGCGTTTCGGTGAGTCTCGACGGTTTCGAACGCGAACACAACTATATCCGCGGCAACCCCCGCAGTTACGACCGCGCGCTGGCGGCCCTGCGCATGATTGTCCGCGAACCGTCGCTGACCTACGATGTGGTGACCTGCGTCACGGGCGCCATGGTGCCGCAGCTCGAAGCGTTCCGCGACATGCTGATCGCCGAGGGTGTTGCGCACTGGCGGCTCTTTTCGATTTTCCCCATGGGCCGGGCCAAGAACGATCCGTCGCTGCGCATGACCGACGCGCAGTTCCGCGAAATGCTGGAATTTATCCGCCGCACCCGCAAGGAGGGTAGGATCGGGACCAGCTATGCCTGCGAAGGTTTCCTCGGGGACTATGAAACCGAAGTCCGCGATTACTTCTACCAATGCGCCGCCGGGGTCTCGGTGGCTTCGATCCGTGTGGACGGCGCCATTTCGGGCTGTACGTCGATCCGCGCCAACTTCCACCAGGGCAACATCTACCGGGATAAATTCTGGGACGTGTGGCAAAACCGCTTCGAACCCTTCCGCAACCGCGATTGGGCGCAGCGCGGCGAATGCGCCGACTGCAAGATGTTCCGCTACTGCCTGGGCGGCGGCATGCACCTCCACGGCGACGACGGCGAACTGCTGTACTGCCACTATCACCGGCTTTGACTTATATCCCTACCTGAAATAGAACAGCCGCCGGACACCGGCGGTCGTTGTGTTAATTTGTATTGTGCCCCATAGCGACGAAGGCCCGACGAAGCTCGCCGTCCGTACCGTATCCGTTTATTCGGGCAGCAGTTCGTCCAATGCGATCCCTTCACCGAACAACCGTGTCTTGTAATCCACACCCAGTTTGTCGAGCAGCCTCACGATATTGAATCCCGTGGCATACATATATTGCGACCTGTCCGTCCGGTAGAGCCAGTCGTTTGCGGTAAGGTCGTAACCACCGGGGTAGGCATGGAATTCGATATAACGTGCCGTGCCTTCCATCGTTTCGTAAACCTGTTCTATTCCCACCGTTTCCGGCCGCAGTTCTTGCCGCATCCTTTCCCGCCGTTCTGCCCGCGCCTGTCGGAAATCCGCTATGTTACGGCGTATCTCCGCGGCATCGTCCGCTTCGAGTGCTGCCAGCAGAAATTCGTTTTCCCGGTCTGCGAATTCTTTGTACCAGCCATATAATTTATAATATCCCACTAGCTCCGTTGAGGACATGAAGCCTGCTCCCGAGGTCTCGAACTGCGCAAGGTACGCCGGATGCCGGAGTTGGAATCCGTGGAAATATTCGTGCAGCACCATAGTTCGCCATACGGCGATCTCCTCCGTGTCGGGAATGCAGCGGGCCGTGATCTCCGGCGAACTGCACAGCAGGTACGCCGTGCGGTAGTTGTACGCCGAACCGGCATCGGCGGGGTCTGTCGAAATCGTTCCCTGCATGTGGAATTCGAGCGAATCGATCGGGGGCGTCGTGTAGATTTTCAGTTTGCCGTCTCTGTAACGCAGCGTTGCCGGGTATTGCGCAAGGAACCGTGCTTCGGGATTTACGGCATAGCAGAGCGAGTCGGTGAAGTAGATCAGCGGCACTTCAAATTGCGGATCGTTGAATCCCGGCCATACGGCCCCGGCAATCTGCTGTTTCAGTTCCAGCACTTCGCCGATACGTGCTACGGCGAGCCGATCTTCGGCGGTCATCGGTATTTTGCAACCGTGCAATGCCGTGCCGAGCATCAGGCAAAAAAAGAGGCGAGGTAGTCTCATCGTGAGAAGCTATGATTAAATATGAAAAAAAGAGGATATCGGTATATCCTCTTTTTTCTTGTCGGGGAGACTGGATTCGAACCAGCGACCTCCAACTCCCGAAGCTGGCGCGCTAACCGGACTGCGCTACACCCCGAACATTTGGGACCCTTATCATTTTAAGAGCGCACAAAGATAAGTCGAAAATCTGAAAAGACAAAATTATTTCCGCAAAATTATGCGCTTCTTTTACCTCCGTTCCCACTTCTGCCTCTTCCCGATCCTGTTGTGCCGCCTGTTTTCCCCGCGGGATTTCCGAT
>CAKVKI010000243.1 GCA_934754975.1 uncultured Alistipes sp.
GACCTGTACGGCGTGTCGGAAGTTTCGGCCGCCGCGCGCGATGCGGGCGGCGTGCTGATTAACGGCCGCGAGATGGTCGATGCCCAGAAATGGTATCAGGCTATCGGTTCGCAGTCGGGACTTCCGCAATACTACACCTATTCGGCCACGAACTTCCGCCTGCAGGAGCTGTCGCTGGGCTACACGCTGCCGCGCAAATGGTTCCGCAACAAGATGGGACTCACCGTTTCGTTCGTCGGCCGCAACCTGTGGATGATCTACTGCAAGGCTCCGTTCGACCCCGAAGCCGTGGCTTCGACGGGGCTGAGCTACCAGGGTATCGACTACTTTATGATGCCGTCGCTGCGCAGCCTGGGTTTCAATGTGAAATTTGAATTCTAAACCATGAACAGCATGAAAAAGATAAATGCATACATGCAGCAGCTGCTGCTTTCGGTAGTGCTGCTCAGCATGACGGGATGTCTCGGCGATTTTGAGGATATGAACCGCAATCCGAACGAAGTGACCGACGGGCAGATGGATGCCCTGAACTACAAGATCGGCACGAAATTCCAGTCGCTGCAGGGACTCGTAGTCCCCGTGGAGGAGCATATGTACCAGTTCAACGAAAGCCTGTCGGGCGGTCCTTTCGGCGGCTATATCGGTGCGACGGTCGACAGCTGGCTTACGAAGTTCGAGACCTTCAATCCTTCGGCCGACTGGCGCAAATGGCCGTTCGCCAATGTGATTACCGAAACTTATACGCCCTGGCGCGGCATCGTCACCGGTACGGAAGACGAGGTGGCCATCGCCTTTGCCAAAGTGTTGCGCGTGGCGATCATGCACCGCGTCACCGACTCCTACGGTCCTATTCCCTATTCGAACCTCGAAACCAACGAGTCGATTACGGTGAAGTACGACAAGCAGGAGGACGTCTACATGAAGATGTTCGGGGAGATAGACGAAGCGATCGCCGCCTTCGCCGCCAATACGACGCTTCCGTCCGAGGCTTTCAGCCGTTACGACCGGGTTTACGACGGCAATATCGCCCAGTGGCTCAAATATGCCAACTCGCTCAAACTGCGTATGGCGATGCGCCTTACCGAAGTGAAGCCGGACGTGGCCCGGGCGAAGGCTGCCGAAGCCATTGCGGCCGGCGTCATCACGGCCAATGCCGACAATGCGGCAATGCACGCCGCCGAGAACCGCACGACGCTGATCTACAACGATTGGGGCGACCACCGTGTCGGCGCCGATATCCTCTGCTACATGACCGGCTACGAAGACCCGCGTCTCGAAAAGATGTTCCTGCCCAACGACAAGGGCGATTACGTGGGCATCCGCATCGGCATCGACGTCACCAGTAAATCGCAGGCGCAGGCGAAGTATTCGAACATGATCGTTACCAGTTCGACGCCTTACCTGTGGATCAACGCCGCGGAAGTGGCTTTCCTCAAAGCCGAATACGAGCTGCGCTGGGGAACGACGGATGCCGCCAAGGCGCTCTACGAGCAGGCGATCCGTCTCTCGTTCGAGGACAAGGGCGCCAAAGACGCCGACGCCTATATCGCCGACAAGACCAAAAAACCTGCGGCCTATAACGATCCGCTGGGCAATTACAGCGCGACCGCCCTGAGTTCGATCACCATTGCCTGGGAGGACGATTCCGCCGAAGGCGCCGACAAGGCGGCCATCAAAGAGCGCAATCTGGAGCGTATCATCACCCAGAAGTGGATCGCCATCTTCCCGCTGGGTGTCGAAGCGTGGTCCGAACACCGCCGTACGGGTTATCCGCGCCTGCTGCCCGCCGTCGAGGACAAGTCGGGCGGTACGGTGGATCTGGCCCAGGGCGCCCGCCGTCTGCCTTACCCCGTCGAGGAATACGACAAGAACAACGCCAACCTCCAGGAAGCCGTACAGATGCTTAACAGCGAGTCGCAGGGCAGCCGCAAGGGTGACGGTATGGGCACCCGCGTATGGTGGGACGTGAAACCTTATAACAATTAAACGCTATGAAACAGCACAGAATAATACGTTTCTCCGGTTTGTTCCTGCTCCTCGGCGTACTCTTCGGCCTTGCCGCCTGCAATGACTGGACCGAGATGGAGGCCGTGGACAACAACGTGAAGAAACCTTGGGAACAGGACCCGGCTTTGTGGGCGGAATATACGGCCGCTCTGCGGACCTATAAAAAGAGCGAGCATTTCATCGTCTACGCCCGCCTGCACAACTCGCCCGACCGGGCGACCAGCGAAAAGGACTTTATGCGCTGTCTGCCCGATTCGCTCGATATCGTGGCTTTGACCAATGCCGATAACTTCTCGCGTTACGATACCGAAGATATGGCCGTCATGCGCGAGAAGGGCACCAAAGTCCTCTGGCAGGTGGACTATGCCGGACGTGCGGCCGAATTCAGCGACGCCGCCAAGCTGGGCGAATGGCTCGACAGGGTCGTGTCGTCCGTCGCCGCCAACGGCATGGACGGCTATTCGTTCACCGGGGTTCCCAACGCCGGCGATCCGGCAGCGGCGCAGGCTGCCGCGCTGATCGTCTCGAAACTCTCGGCCGACGAGGGCAAACTGCTCGTCTTCGAGGGCAATCCGCTCTTTGTCGCCGAAGCGGACCGTGCGAAGGTGGATTATTTCATCCTCGACACCGAGAAAACCGAAGATGTCGGCGATGTGAAACTGCAGATACTCAATGCTACGGGTTACGCGGCCGTTCCCGCTTCGAAACTGCTGCTTGCGGCCGAGGCCGGAGCGCCCCTCAAGGACGAAGACCGTGTGGAGTACGCCGCCATCGAAGAGATGTCGCGCCGCGTAATATCTTACGGCCCGCTGTGCGGTTTGGCGGCTTACGACATCGGCAACGACTACTACAATGCGGATATGAACTACAAAATGATCCGTCAGGCTATCCAGACGCTTAATCCTTCTAAATAACCGACGCTATGAAATTAATCCAAAAATATCTCATACTGGGCGTTGCGGCAGCGGGGGCTTTTACGGCCTGCGATAATTATGATGCCGATGACCATAAGTTCGACAATGCCGTTTACCTCGACGTGTCGAAGACTGACGAGGTGCAGCCGGCCACTTTCAGCAACAATACGGCGACGGTTGAAAAATCGCTCCAGGCTACGCTGGCCTACCCCGAAGGGCAGGACGTCGCGGTGTCGCTCACGGTCGATCCTTCGCTTGTCGCAACCTACAATGCCCGCTACGGCTCGGATTGGAAAATGCTCGACGCGAAATATTACGAACTTTCGGATAACGACGTGACCATCCATGCCGGCAAAACCACCTCCGAAGTGGTGACGCTCCGGCTCAAAGAGCTGATGGGCGAAGGCGAACAGCAGACCGGCGCACTGCCTATCGACGAGACTTATCTGCTGCCGGTACGTATCTCCAATTCGTCGATGTCGGTGCTGAAAGGCTCCGAGGTCGCCTATTATGTCGTAAAACGCTCTTCGGCCATCACCGTCGCGGCGCAGCTTACGGACAACTGGATCGAATTCCCGTCGCTCGACAAGTACGGCGATAACAGCATGCCGTGGAATAAACTCCGCGCCATAACCTACGAAGCGCTGATCTATATCGACGATTTCGCGCTGACCGACAGTCAGGGCAATCCGGTAAATATTTCGACCGTGATGGGCGAAGAGGATTATGCGCTCCTGCGTATCGGCGACACGAACTTCGAACGCGAACAGCTGCAGTTCGACGGCTCGGGCGTCGGATTCGGCAAATTCCCGGGACGCGACAATACGAAGGTCCTCCAGAAGGGCTACTGGTATCACGTCGCCTGCACTTACGACCAGAACACCCGCGTCGTGCGTGTCTATGTCAATGGCAGGATTCAGAGCGAGGCGACCGAGATGGGTCCGGCCGCACTGGACGATAAGAACTTCATCCACCTGGCCCGCCGTGCGCTGTACGACCTGTGGGACAACGAGACCGATCCGGATAAGAAGGATCAGTACAAGACGCTCGGATACGATACGTATATCGAAGCCCGCCAGTTCTTTATCAGCTATTCGTACAACGACTACCGTCCTCTGAACGGCAAGATCGCCGAGGCGCGCGTCTGGTCCGTCGCCCGGACCCCCGAACAAATCTGGGAGAACATGTACGACATCGAAAATCCGAAGGACGATCCGACGCTGCTCGGTTACTGGAAATTCAACGACGGCAAGGGCAATACGGTGAAGGACTACTCGCGCTACGGCAACGACGGTCAGGCGAAGTACGACCTTAAATGGCCCGACGGCATCGAGATTCCGAAAATTAATGAAGTGGAGGAATAAATTATGAAGACGCAAAAGATACAGAATTTATTAGTAGTGACGCTTTTCTGCGCGGCGGCGCTCGCGGGCCTTACGGCCTGCGACGCCGACCCCGTGGAACGCGAAGGAGGCAGACTGCCCGACAAGGACGGGCTTGAGA
>CAKVKI010000244.1 GCA_934754975.1 uncultured Alistipes sp.
GCCGCGCACGACGAGGTGCGCGACATGGAGTGCGGCGAAGGTTTCGACCGAGCGACGCTCGCGCTGCTCGGACGGCAGGAGGAACTGCTGCGGCGCATAAAGGCGACAGGGACGCCGCTTATCGTGGTCTGCATCGCAGGCCGCCCGCTCGACCTGAGTTGGGCCGCCAAACAGGCCGACGCCCTGCTGATGGCGTGGTATCCGGGCGCACGGGGCGGCGACGCCGTCGCCGAGACAATCTTGGGCCGCAACAACCCTGCAGGCCGCCTGCCCATTACCCTGCCGCGCACCGAAGGGCAAATTCCCGTCTACTACAACAAAAAACGCCCTGCGAACCACGACTACACCGACCTCACGGCCGCTCCGCTCTATCCGTTCGGATACGGGCTGAGCTACTCGACATTCGAATACGGCGGCCTCGAAGCGCGGCAGAGCGGCGACAGCGCCATCGAAGTCAGCTGCCGCATACGCAACACCTCGGACCGCGAAGGCGACGAAGTCGTACAGCTCTACGTCACGGACAAAACGGCCTCGACAGTACGCCCGCTCAAACAGCTCGGCGGGTTCCGGCGCATCCGGCTCGCGCCGGGCGAACAGCGGCAGGTAAACTTTACGCTCGGAGACGAAGCGCTGTCGCTTATCGACCCGCTGGGCCGCCGCGTGGTGGAAAAGGGCGACTTCGGCATTGCCGTCGGCTCGTCGTCGGAAGATATCCGGCTGCAAACAACCGTAACACTCAAATAACGTCATGAAACACTTTGCATACCTGATTCTGGCCTGCTGCATGCTCTTGGCGGCCTGCCGGAAACAATCCCCGTCCACCGAAATCATCCCTGCCCCCCGCTCCGTAAAGGCGGGACAGGGAACGTTCGACCTCAGCGGCGGCATCCGCATCGCCCCGGCCGACTCGCTGCTCCGCCCGGCGGCCGACTATCTCGTACAGCTTTTCCGGGAGGAAAACGTCGCGGCAACTCAGAACGCCGGAAACGCCAATCTTTCGCTCGCCCTCGATCCCCGATTGCCACAGCAGGGCTACATCCTGAGGATTACCCCGGCGCGGATCGAGCTGCGCGGCGGCTCCTACGAAGGCGTCGTTTCGGCGGCGGCATCGCTGCGCCAGCTCCTGTGGAGCGGAAACGGATCTCTGCCGGCAATCGAGATCGACGATGCGCCGCGCTTCGCATGGCGCGGTTTCATGCTCGACGTCGCGCGTCACTTCTTCACCAAGGAGGAGGTCATGTCGCTGACGGACCGACTGGCCTGCTACAAATTCAACCGCCTGCACCTGCACCTGACCGACGACCAAGGATGGCGGATCGAGATTGAACGCTACCCGCTCCTGACCCGGCGCGGGGCATGGCGCACACCGAACAAACACGACAGCGTCTGCCTGCGGCGTGCGGCCGACGAGCGCGACCCGAAATTCCTGCTCCCGGAGAAAAACATACGACGCGAACAGGGCGAAATCCGCTACGGAGGTTACTACACGCAGGACGATATCCGCGAGATAGTCGCTTACGCGGCACAACGCGGCATCGAGGTTATTCCCGAAATCGACCTGCCGGGACACTCGCTGGCGGCCATCGGCTGTTATCCGCAGCTGGCATGCGACGGCCGCGGCGGGTGGGGCAAACACTTTTCGACGCCGCTCTGCATCGGCCGCGACAGCACGATCGCTTTCTGTAAAGACGTGCTGACCGAGCTGTTCGACCTCTTTCCGTCGCAGTACGTCCATATCGGAGGCGACGAAGTAGAGCGCACGCCGTGGGAGACATGCCCGGACTGCCAACGGCGAATCCGGGCCGAGAAACTGGGAGATGCCGGAGAGCTGCAGGCATGGTTCACACGCGAAACGGAGCTGTTTCTGGCGGCACACGGCAAAACGCTCCTCGGCTGGGACGAGATCACCGAAGACAGGCTGACCCCGCAGAGCGCGGTGATGTGGTGGCGCAGCTGGATGCCCTCCACCCTGACCGCAGCGCTCCAGAACGGACACTGCGTCGTTCAGTCGCCCTCGGAATTTCTCTACCTCAACGGCGACCTCGACCGCAACACGCTCGGCAAGGTTTACGGATGGGAACCCCTTCCGGAATCCCTGCGGGCCTGGGAAGAGCGCATGCTCGGCATTCAGGCCAATATGTGGACCGAAGACGTCCCGACGACCGACGCGGCGGGCGAGCGGCTCTTCCCGCGGCTGCTGGCCGTGGCCGAAACCGCATGGAGCGCCCCGCAGAAGCGGGACTTTTCCGATTTCCGACGCCGCCTTCCCCTGCACCTGCGCCAGCTGGAGCGTGCAGGCTGGAACTACCGCCCCGACGACGTCGAGGGCATCTGCGACGACAACGTCTTTATCGGCGCCGCTTCGGTACGGCTCCTGCCGCCCGAATCGGCCGAACTGTACTACACGCTCGACGGATCGGTTCCCGACACCGCGTCGCTGCGCTACACCGCGCCGTTCAGCATCGCCGACAGCTGCACGCTCACGCTGCGCTGCTACAACCGCAACGGCGTCGCGGCGCAGGTTCGCCGGGCCACATTCCGCCCCACGCGTTACACCGAACCGAGCGCCGACGCCGGGAACCTGCAAAACGGCCTGCTGGTACGCTGGTACGATTACGACGGCGACAATTGTGCGGATATCGACAAAGCGCCCCTGCAGGCGAATTTCATCACCGACAGCGTCGTTATTCCCGACGGTGTGACGGGCAATATCGGACTGATCTGCGACGGCTATATCGACATTCCGGCCGACGGCATCTATTCGTTTTACACCTATTCCGACGACGGGAGTACGCTGGCCATCGACGGACAAAAGGTCGTTGACAACGACGGACTGCACTCCCGCACCGAGCGCAGCGGGCAAGCCGCCCTGCGGCGCGGCGTCCACCCCTTTTCGCTGCGGTACTTCGACACCAACGGCGGCGTACTGGAGGCCGGGATCATCGACTCCGAAGGCCGGCGCATCCCGTTTTCGAGCCGGATGCTGAAACATTGAGGCGAACAGTTCCCAAAGCCCGGATGTGCCCCGTAACAGCCGCAAAGGTCAAACGACCCGCTTAGCGCAAACACCCGCGCAAACAGAAAACAGCCCCGGACGCAATGTCCGGGGCTGCTCGATTCAAGACCGGGCAGGTTTATTGATTTTCGCCGGATTCCGAACCCTCTTCGGGTTCGGCCTGCTCCTCGCGGGACTTCATTACCTCTTTGCGGGATTCGAATTTCTCGCGACCCGAAAGCACGCGCTCTTCGTAACGCTGCTGCTGCAGTCTGCCGACCCAGTCGGGCGCAAGCACGATCGCCACATAGAATCCGGCCTGCATCATGCAGTAGAATCCGATCTGCAGCCACAGGCTGCCGTCCAGCATGCCGCCGAGCAGCCAATGGCCCAGCAGCGGAAAGAAGCAGAACAGCACCAACAGCAGGGCCGTATCCAGCCGCTCGCGGCGCGACCAGCCCAGACGCCGCCAATATATGAGGATAAACAGCAGGTCGATGCAGAGCATCCAAGCGACCAGCATGCGCGGCGCAAGCGCCGTCGTTTCGGGCCTGAACAGCACGGTCCAAAGCCCCGGCACGACCGGAAGCAGCACCTGCATGCACAACAATAAAATTTTCCGACGTCTGGTTTTCATAGGCACATAAAAATCGGCAGGTCTCCGCCTGCACGAAAAGACACCCTTAAATATATGAAAAAATACGGAACGGCACAAACATTCAGTCCATTTTCTGCAAACGCCGGCGGCAGGACGGCCCGGACCCGACCGGGAAACGCTGCGAAACACAAGCCCCGGCGACCGAAAAGATCGCCGGGGCCATATGATTTTCAAACCGCCGAAAACGGCGGACATTCACCCGCACACCGCATGCACGGGGGACGGATATTCAAGCGAAGGGGCCGCCGAAGTTTACCCCAGCTTCATCACGTCGTCGATACCCATATCCTTATAAGTGGTCGCAAGCTCCTCGCTGCGGTCCGAGATGACCAGCAGTTTGTCGCCCAGCAGCAGTTCGGTCTTGCCCTGCGGCACGAAATATTCGCCGTTGCGGCAGACCATCATCACCAGCGTATTTTCCGGAAGCGTGATGTCTTTGAGCATATGCCCGCTTTCGAGCATCGTCTCATTGACCTCCACCTCCGTAAGGGCCGACTTCATATCCTGGTGCATATCGACGCTGAAGGCCGATTCGCGCTCCTCGTAAGCCAGCCCCAGCAGGTTGGCCATGCCGCTCACGGTGGTGCCCTGCACCAGCAGCGAAATGATCGTGCCGAGGAATACGACGTTGAACAATAGTCCCGCATTTTCCACATGCGCCATCAGGGGATAGATGGCGAAGAGAATCGGCACGGCGCCGCGCAGTCCCACCCACGACACGTAGAGCCGCGCCTTG
>CAKVKI010000245.1 GCA_934754975.1 uncultured Alistipes sp.
ATCCAGCCCGGCGAAAGCCAGACCGCTGCCGTGCGCGCCGTGTTCTTCGTCGATCCCAAGGGCGTACTGCGGGCGATGATCTATTATCCGCTGGCGCTGGGCCGCAATTTCGATGAAATCAAACGCGTTCTGGTGGGCCTGCAGGCTATCGACGCATTCGGCGTAGCAATGCCGGCCGACTGGCGTCCGGGCGACGAGGTGATCGTCCCGATGAAGGGCGAAGACATGAACGACCAGCCCGAAGGCGTGAAGTGCTACGACTGGTTCTTCTGCACCCGTCCGCTGCCGAAAGAGGAGATCGAAAAGAAACTCGGCAAAGGATACGAAATCAAAGGATAATCGGAAAGGGGCTTAACAAGCCCCTTTTTTTCGGTGAGATTCCAGATTGGGATTCTGCGAGATGTATTTATGCCGAAAATTTCTGAAAGATGTTGTCGACGAGGATACTGACAGCTCCTATGGACGAATTTTCCGGGGCGTTCTGCCGTTGGAAAAAATAAATCCCGGACTTACCAACGAAGTTCGGGATATTTTTATGTTTACGTCGGTCGCTTCTGCGAAACGGACCTGCGGCAATTGAATGGATTGCGCCGAATCCGCCGGACCGGATTATTCCTGAAACCGGTACTGTCCGATGTCCCGCAGTCCGAGCAGCAGATCACGCACCGGAAGCCGCTTTTTTCCGGCGATCTGTAATTCGCCGAGGGTGATCCACCCGTCGGCGCATGCCACGCGGATAAAGGTGCGTCCGTCGCTTTCGACGGCTCCTGCCGGTTCGTTGTGCGCCGCCGCTTCGAACGCCGCCGCATAAATTTTCGCCGTGAGGGATGCCGTTTCGCCTCCTTTGCGCATTTCGGTCCATGCGGCCGGATAGGGCGAAAGTCCACGCACGAAGTTCACGATCCGCCGTCCCTCCCACGACCAGTCGATCCGGCAGTCCTCCTTGAAGATCTTGGGCGCCGGATGCAGTCGGCTCTCGTCGATACCCGTCTGCTCCATGGGCTGAATATCCCCTGCGGCGATGCGGTCCACGGTCTCGGTCACGAGCGCCGTTCCGGTGTGCATCAGTTTGTCGTACATCGTGCCCACGCTGTCCTCCGGAAGAATTGGTACGCGGACCTGCCCGATGATCGCGCCTTTGTCTATTTCGTGATTGAGCAGGAATGTCGTGACTCCGGTTTCGGTTTCGCCGTTGATAACGGCCCAGTTGATCGGCGCGGCTCCGCGGTACTGCGGAAGCAGCGAAGCGTGCAGGTTGAACGTCCCCAGCCGCGGCATGGCCCAGATCACTTCGGGGAGCATGCGGAACGCGATGACGATCGCCAGGTCGGGCTTCAGCTCCTGCATGGCTTCGACGAACTCCGGCGCTTTCAGCTTTTCGGGCTGCAATACCGGAAGTCCCAATTCGAGTGCGGCCTGCTTGACTTCGCTCTGATGCAGTTTCTGGCCCCGTCCGGCGGGTTTGTCGGGTGTCGTGACCACGGCCACGACGTTGTAGCCCCCGGCGACCAGCGCCCGGAGCGACGGCGCGGCGAATTCGGGCGTACCCATAAATACGATGCGCAGCTCTTTCGGATTCATTGTTCTTCGTATGTTATGCTTCGTCTCTTGTGCGGAATGCGGGCCTTCTGAGCCGGGTTATTTCTTGTCCAGTCCGAGCGTGTGGTGCATGCGCTCCTCCTTGGTCTTCAGGTAGCGCAGGTTGTGCTCGTTGGGGGCGATGACCACCGGCACGATCTCGTCGATCCGAAGTCCGTAGCCCTCCAGTCCGGCCCGTTTGAGCGGGTTGTTGGTCATCAGCCGCATGTGCTTGATCCCCATTTCGCGGATGATGCTCGCGCCGATGCCGTAGTCGCGCTCGTCCACGCCGAAGCCCAGCTGCACGTTGGCGTCCACGGTATCCAGTCCTTCGTCCTGAAGCTTGTATGCTTTGATTTTGTTGCAGAGTCCGATGCCGCGTCCCTCCTGCTGGAGATAGATGATCGCACCCTTGCCCTCCTTTTCGATCATGCGCATGGCTTCATGCAGCTGGTCCCCGCAGTCGCAGCGGCACGAGCCGAAGATGTCGCCCGTGGCGCATGACGAGTGTACGCGGGTCAGCACCGGCTCGTCCTCGGTCCATTCGCCTTTGGTCAGCGCCACATGCTCCAGTCCGTTGCTCTTCTGGCGGAACGGCGTGATGCGGAAGTCGCCCCATGCGGTCGGCAGGTCCACGGTTTCGCCCTTCTCGACGATGGATTCCTCCTTCAGCCGGTATGAGATCAGCGACGCGATCGAGATGATTTTGAGGTCGAATTTCTTGGCGATCTCGACCAACTGCGGCAGACGGGCCATCGTACCGTCTTCGTTCATGATCTCGATCAGCGCGCCCGCGGGCTGCAATCCCGCCAGCCGCGCAAGGTCGATCGCCGCTTCGGTATGCCCCGGACGGCGGAGTACGCCTTTCTGGCGTGCGCGCAGGGGGTTGATATGTCCCGGACGGCCCAGGTCCGTGGCTCGTGTGGCCGGGTCGGCCAGCGCGCGGATCGTCGCCGCACGGTCGTGGATCGAGACGCCTGTGGTGCAGTCGTGGCCCAGCAGATCGACGGTCACGGTAAAGGGAGTTCCCAGCAGCGAGGTGTTGTTCTCCTCCATCATGTTAAGGCCGAGTTCGGCGCAGCGGTTTTCCGAAAGCGGAGCGCAGAGTACGCCGCGGCCCTCCTTGAGCATGAAATTCACGATCTCGGGGGTTATTTTCTCTGCCGCTACGATGAAGTCGCCTTCGTTTTCGCGGTCTTCGTCATCGACGACGATCACTATTTTGCCGTTGCGGAAATCTTCGATAACCTCTTCCACACTATTCAGAATCGTGCTTTTTGCCATTTCGTTTGAGTTTTATAGCGTTTTTCAATTTGTTGATCGCGGGGCGCATGCGTTCGTAGAACGCTTTGAGTTTTCCGGCATACCAATCTGTGTCGAGCAGCGCCGAGTCGTTCGTAGCCTTGTAGGTCAGGTAGATTGCTATGGGCGTGAGGATGAACGTCGAGAGCCACATGCCGTAGACGGCGTCCCAACTGCCCTCCTTGGCCAGCTTCTCGCCCGACAGGCTGATGATGTAGTAGATCACGAAGAAGATGATCGACACGACCACCGGAAGTCCCAGTCCGCCTTTGCGGATGATGGCCCCGAGCGGTGCGCCGATCAGGAAGAAAATCATGATCGACACAGGAAGCGACATTTTCTTATGCCATTCGACTTTGCTGCGGTAGAGCTGGTTGAGCGCCTCTTTAGCCGCAGATTCGTCGAACGAGAACATGTTGCGGGAGTTCTTGGCCAGCGTGCGCGCCTGGTTCCATACCCGCTCTTTTTCCCTCAGTTGCAGCGCCGCAACGGAATCCATCGCCGCCATGTCGCGGAACCGGCTCTTGTCGATTCGGAGACTGTCGGGCTGCGGAAGCACCGAGTTGTCGCGGGAGAAAATCTGCTCTTTGAGCAGCGGTTCGTATGAACGCGTGGTCGCGCTGTTCACCATTTTTTCGAGCGAGTCGATGTCATGCTGCAGTTCGTTGATATTCTTTGTCTGGCTGTTCGAGAACTGGTTGGCGTCGGTGCGGCCCATTGCGAAGCCCTCCATCGGAATCACCTGGTCCTGCTTTTTGAAGATATGGTGGCCCAGTTTGCTTTGGGTGAACCACTGGCTGTTGCGGGTCTGCTCGTAAGTCTCGCCGTTGAAAAGCGTTACCAACAGGTATTTCTTGTCGTCCGAAAGACGGATGTAGCCCGAATCGGCCACGATGGTGTTCATGTCGCCGTTGGCTTCGCGGTTGTCGTATATCAGCACGTCGCGCAGCAGATGCGTTTCGGGTTCCTGCCTGCTGACGCGGATCGACATATTGTCGATGCCGTTGAAGAACAGGCCGTCTTGGAATTCGAGACTCTGTTTTTGCTGGCGGATGTCGTACAGGATGCTGAATACCTTTTTGTTGGCGTACGGCACGAGGTTGTTGCCGATGAAGAAACTGCCTACGGAGATCAGGCTCACCAGGATAATCAGCGGCTTGGTGATGCGTATGAGCGACATGCCGGCCGACTTCATGGCCAGCAGTTCGTAGTTCTCGCCCAGATTGCCCATGGTCATAATGGCCGCCAGCAGCATGGCCAGCGGCAGTCCCAGCGGGATCATGTTGGCCATGAAGTAGGTCATCAGTTCGATGATGATGCCTGCGCTGAGTCCCTTGCCCACCAGCTCGTCGATGTAACGCCACACGATGTTCATCATCAGGACGAACATCACGATGAAGAACGTGAGGACCATCGGCCCCAGGTAGGCTTTCAGTACGAGTT
>CAKVKI010000246.1 GCA_934754975.1 uncultured Alistipes sp.
CGGTCAGCCCCGTGCGGCATCTCGGCGACTCACTGGCGGGCAACGCCGTGAGCAAAGCCACGCTCCGTCTGGCCGCCGAAGAATTGGCGGAGCGTTATCCCGACGTACACTATTTCCCCGCATACGAAATCCTCAACGACGACCTGCGCGACTACCGGTTCTACGCCGACGACCTGGTGCATCCGTCTCCGCAGGCCGTGGAATATGTCTGGGAGAAGTTTTCGGCAGCGGTTTTCTCGGACGAAGCCCGGCGTCTGCTGCCCGACGTCCGCCATATCGTCGTGGCCGCAGCGCACCGGCCCCGCAACCCGCAGAGCGAAACCTACCGGGAGTTCTGCCGCCGCAGGCTCGAAGAGATCGCGGCGCTGCCGCAGATCGATTTTCGGGCCGAAGCGGAATATTTCCGCCGATGTATCGAAATAAATTCGTAAATTTGCGGTCTATCATTCGCATACCATGAAGCACAAAATCATTTTACTCGCCATAGCCGCCTTGGCGGCCCTCGAAGCCTCGGCAGCACGGCCCCGGCTGGTCGTCAATATCGTCGTCGGCTCGATGCGCGCCGAGGACCTCTCGCGTTACGCCGACAATTACGGCGAAGGGGGACTCCGGCGTCTGATCGACGGCGGCACGGTCTTCGCCGACAGCCGTTACGACTACCAGCAGACCACGACGCCCGTATCGCTGGCCACGCTCTCGACGGGCGCGATGCCCTCGACGCACGGGGTCATCGGCTCACGCTGGCGCGACTACGTCGCCAACGAAGCCGTGGAGCTGATCGCCGGACGCAACGGCGCAGGCCCCTACAACCTGATCGCCCCGACGCTCTCCGAAGCGCTCCTGCAGCACGAACCCGGCAGCAAGGCCGTCACCGTGGCGGCCGAAGCTATGTCGGCGATCGTTCTGGGCGGACGCGGCGGAGAAGCCTTCTGGCTCGACTCGGCGCGCTGCGGCTGGACCACCTCGCCCTACTACGCCGCTGACGTCCCCGAATGGGTGGCGCGCAGCAACCGCGAACGCTACAACCTCTCGTACATCGCCGGCGAATGGCGGACGCTCTATGAAAAGGGACGCTACATCAACTCGCGCAATTGGGACGTAATCCTCACGGGCAAAAACAAAAAAGAGAAGGACCAGGCGGGCAATGGCCGCCTGAAGCTCACCACCGATTTCGACCGGATGCTCTACACTCCGGCGGGCAACACCGCCGTATTCGGCTTCGCCAAGCAGGCCATCGCCCAATTCAAACTCGGCACCGACGGCACGCCCGACCTGCTGAACATCTGCCTCGACTCGTCGCGCCGCATCAGCGAAGCCTACGGGCCCGAATCGGTCGAAGCGGAGGATATGTATTACCGGCTCGACCGCGATCTGGCCGACTTTTTGACGTTCGTATTCGCACAGGTCAAAAACGGCGAGGTACTCGTGGTATTCACGTCGGACCACGGCACCAGCCCCTCGTACGACGCGGGCTGCGAAGAGGCCGACCGGTTCAACGCCCGGCAGTTCGAGGTGATCGTAAACGGGTTCCTGAACGTCCGTTACGGCATGGGCAACTGGGTGCTGGAATACGAAGACAAATGCCTTTACCTGAACCACAACCTCATCTACGAACGGGGACTCAACCTGGCCGACGTGCAGAACGAAGTGGCGATCTTCGCCATGCAGTTCCGCGGCGTCTCCCACGCCCTCTCGGCCACGGCCATGCGCACGAGCTACTTCGGCAGCGGCTACGCCCGCAAGATGCAGAACAGCTTCTATCCCCGGCGTTCGGGCGACGTGATCATGAACCTGATGCCCGGCTGGATCGAGGAGAACGACCGCTGCGCATCGTCGTCGGGTTCGATGTACGGTTACGACACGCAGGTGCCGCTGGTATTTTACGGCTTCGGAGCCGGCCCCCAGCGCGTAAAACGCCGCGTGGACATGACGGCTGTGGCGCCGACCGTGGCGCGGGTGCTGGAGATCACCGAACCTGCGGCGTCGGAGGGCGAAGTACTCCCGGAAATTATCGATTTATAAGGATTTAAAAAATATACGGACATGGATAAGATACAGGAGGAGATCATCGAGGAGTTCTCGGTATTCGACGACTGGCTCGACAAATACGATTACCTCATCAGTCTGAGCGATTCGCTGCCGGCCATCCCCGCCGAACACCGCACCGAACAATACCTGATCGAAGGCTGTCAGTCGCGCGTGTGGGTGGACGCCCGCATGGAGCAGGGCAGGGTCTATTACGCCGCCGACAGCGACGCCATAATAACCAAGGGCATTATCGCGTTGCTGATCCGCGTACTGAACGGCCGCACGCCGCAGGAGATTCTCGACACGGAGCTCTATTTCATCGACGCCATCGGCCTGAGCGCAAATCTCTCGCCCACGCGCTCGAACGGCCTGCTGTCGATGGTCAAACAGATGCGGCTCTATGCGCTGGCCTTTGCGAGCAAGGGCGGCGGAAACACCGATTAAAAATAAAAAATTAAGAATTAAAACACGGATACCTTCCGATGAACCGGACAAAAAATTACGATATGCCCGGCGCCGGAGACAGGGGCCGAAAGAAAAATCCGGCCGCAATTTCAATTCTTAACGCTTAATTCTCAATTGTCATTATGACACCCGAAGAGATACTGAAGGTCGAGAAGGAGATCGTCCTTACGCTCAAGAACATATACGATCCCGAAATCCCGGTGAACATTTACGACCTGGGGCTGATTTACGAAATCGACTACACGCCCGACGGCGTCGCCAATATCCGCATGACGCTCACCGCGCCCAACTGCCCAATGGCCGACATGCTTGTGGAAGACGTCAATCAGCAGGTGGCCAAGGTCAAAGGCGTGAAATCGGTGAACGTGATTCTCACGTTCGATCCCGTATGGGACAAAAGCATGATGTCGGAAGAAGCACTGTTGGAACTCAATATGTTTTAGCATGACGACAGAGCGGGAACAGCGCGCGATGAACCGGCTTCGGGCCGGAGCCGGGACTTATGCCTGCGGCGGATTCCTCGCGGGACAGTCTCCGCTGCAGCGCAGCGAGATATGCACGTCGCTGCTCTTCGACCGGCTCGAACGCAAAATGCGCATGGTGGAAACACTGCGGCGCGAAGCGGCGGAGAACTGGAACCAGACGTTCTACCTGCTCTACTTCCGCACGCTGGGCGACCGCCAGAACCAGGAAGCCTATCTCACGCTGGCACGGCGCGTATCCTACAAAACCATCCTGCGCGAACGGCTGGCGCCGCATGCCGTCGAATCGCTGCTTTTCGGGACGTCGGGACTGCTGGCGCTCTATCCGCACGACACCTACACGCTCAACCTCGCCCGCAATTTCGAATACATGGCGGCCAAATACGACATCGAACCGATGCAGGCCGAAGCTTGGCAGCTGGGCGACATACGCCCGGCCAACCACCCCGTACTGCGGCTGGCGCAGGCCGCGGAATTCTTCGCTCAGGACGAGTTCGTCATGGAGCGCGCCATGGCTTGCCGCACGGAAGAGGAGATCCGGCGGCTCTTCTGCGTCGAAGCCTCGGATTACTGGCGGACGCACCATATTCCGGGAATCGCAGGCGACGACAGGCCCAAACGCCTGGGGGCTTTCAAGGCCAACATCATCGGCATAAACCTCGTCTCGGTGCTGCAATTCGCCTACGGCAGCTACACCGGGCGCGAAGCCCTGCGCGACAGCGCCCTGACGCTGCTCGAACGCCTGCCCGCGGAGGAGAACCGTTACATGCGCGGCTGGCACGACGCGGGACTGACGCCCCGCAGCGCCTTCGAGTCGCAGGCCCTGCTGCAGCTGGCGACGGAATACTGCGCGGCCAAACGCTGCGGGGAATGTCCCGTCGGGCGGCGAATCCTGAGCAATCTGAAAGAAAAAACCTCAACCTATTAACCGAACCCCAATGGAAACGACTATGCCGCGAATCAGTGTCATAATGCCTCTGTACAACGAAGAGAAGTTTGTGGGCGAAAGCATCGAAAGCGTTCTCGCACAAACATTCGGAGACTTCGAACTGATCATCGTAGACGATGCTTCGACCGACGCATCGCCGGACATCGTACGTCAATATACCGAAAAGGACAACCGGATAGTCGCACTGCGGAACGAGACCAACGGCGGCGCGGCCTGTTCCCGCAACCGGGGTCTCGACGTTGCACGCGGCGAATTCATTGCATTCGCGGACGCCGACGACCTGCTCGTTCCGGAACGATTCGCCCGGCAGATTGCATTTTTCGAACAACATCCCGAAATCGATTTGTGCGGCAGTTATTACACATCGTTCGGAGATAATGGGTATAAGCA
>CAKVKI010000247.1 GCA_934754975.1 uncultured Alistipes sp.
CTTGAGGAACCGGCCCTGACCGTAAACGGAGAGCGTTCCGGCAAATTTCCGCTGACCCGAACCTACGGAGCCGGGGAAGAGATACGCATAAAAAAGGAGGGTTCGGCGCCCGTATTCTTCACCGCCTACCAGCAGGCATGGAACGCCGACCCGGACCGGGCTTCGGAAGGATTCTCGGTGACGACCGCATTCAGCCGGGACGACCGCCCCGTCACCGAACTCCGGGCCGGGGAGAGCGTGACGCTGACAGCGACGGTAACGGCCGATTCGGATGCGGAATACGTCATGATCGAAATCCCCGTTCCGGCAGGCTGTTCCTATGATTCGAAAGAACAGGGCGGTTTCCGGCAAGAGACGCACCGGGAGTATTACAAAGAGAAAGTCGCCGTCTTCTGCAACCGGCTCGCCAAAGGGAAGCATACGTTCACGGTCAAACTGCTGCCGCGCTACACGGGATCTTACCACCTGAACCCGGCGCGGGCCGAGCTGATGTACTTCCCGGTATTCTTCGGCAGGGAGACGATGAAGAAATGCGGCATCACGGAACCACAGGAATCGCGGTAGCGAAAGCGAAAGCCCGAAAATGAGGGCGGAGCGACGGCTCCGAAGCCCGTCTGTCCGCCCGAACGCGGATCAGTGCCGACACCGAAGAATCGGCACGGAACAAACCGGAAGGTTATTTGAACCGGAGTTCGGCGATCACGACCTTGTGGTCGCTGACCACTTCGGAAGGCATATAATAACGAACGCACTCGAAAGCGTCGTCATAGAAGACATAGTCGATCCGCAGCAACCCGCCCAGGTAGCGGAAAGTGCCGCCGTAACCGTTCCCGCACCTGCGGAAACCGTCGGTCAGAGCGCCTTTCATCTCACGGTAGGTGTACGAGGAGGGCGTATCGTTGAAATCGCCCGCCAGAATTACCGGATAGGGCGACGCATCCGTTTCGGCGCGGATTTCACGCACCTGCGCGGCACGAATCCTGCTGTTGCGGTCCACGGCGCCGAGCATCGAATCGACGGGGGCTTCCCGGTTGTAGTCCTTCTGGAAACGGCGGCGCAGCTGGGCGATGCCCGAGGTCTGGAGGTGAACCGAGAAAATACGCATCGTATCCCCGTCCACGAGCAGATCGGCGCGCAGGTAGTCGTTGCTGGTATCGGGAAAACGGACGTATTTACAGTCGAGGATCGGATAACGGCTGGCAATGGCTCCGTTGCCCTCGGAGGCGAAGTAGGGCATCCGGCGCGAAAAGAGCGCCCCGATGCTGTCGGCCGGAAACTCCTTGTCGTCGAGAAATTCCTGCAGGCAGAGGATGTCGACCTTCTCGTGCCGCATCATCTCGGCCACGGCGGCCGCGGTAATGGATTTAGGTCCCAGCTGGCGGAATCCGTTCACGTTGAGCGTGGCGATGCGGATGTCGTGCCCTTCGTCGGGCGTCCCGAAGTCGGGCAGCTGGATCATGGACGAAATGTAGCCCAGATTCAGCAGCAAAGCCGCCAGCGGCATCAGCGCGACGATCCACCTGCGGCGGATCAGCCACCATACCAATGCGGCCAGATTGGCCAGCAGGACGGCCGGCATCAGCAGTGCGGCCGTGGCCCAGAATCCGCCCTGTTCCGGCGAAACGAACGATGCGCGCCAGCTCAGTACGGCCGCGGCAAGCAGCAATCCGGTAAAGACGACGGCCAGGAAATAGAGCAGACAAAAGACGGCTTTTCGACCCATTTTGTGTTAGATTGTAACGATTTATGCGTGCAAATATAACTTATTCAAAATAAAAATCGTACATTTACACGCCTTAATCAAAAACTATTTCGTGCCAATGAAGCGAATACTCATCTCCGGGGGCGCCGGATTCATCGGTTCCCACCTGTGTGAACGCCTGCTTAAAGAGGGCAACGACGTCATCTGCATAGACAATTACTTCACGGGACACAAGAGCAACATCCGCCATTTGCTGAAACACCCGAACTTCGAAGTCATCCGCCACGACATCATCTACCCCTATATGGCCGAAGTCGAGGAGATTTACAACCTCGCCTGCCCGGCATCGCCGATCTACTACCAGCACGACCCGATTAAGACGACGCAGACCTCGGTCATAGGCGCCATGAACATGCTCGCCATCGCCAACCGCAACCACGCCAAAATCCTGCAGGCTTCGACCTCCGAAGTATACGGCGACCCGCTGATCCACCCCCAGCCGGAGGATTACTGGGGACACGTAAACCCCCTGGGGCTGCGCTCGTGCTACGACGAAGGCAAACGCTGCGCCGAGTCGCTCTTCATGAGCTACTACCGCGAACACGGCGTTCCGGTAAAAATCGTCCGCATATTCAACACCTACGGCCCGAAGATGGACATCAACGACGGCCGCGTAGTTTCGAATTTCATCGTGCAGGCGCTGCGCGGCGAGCAGATCACCATCTACGGCAACGGCGAGCAGACCCGCAGTTTCCAGTATATCGACGATCTGGTCGAGGGAATGCTCCGCATGATGACCGTCACGCCCGACGACTTCACGGGACCAGTCAATATCGGCAATCCGAACGAATTCACGATCTCCGAGCTGGCAGCCATCGTCATCGAACTGACCGGCTCCAAATCGAAAATCATCCACATGCCCCTGCCGTCGGACGACCCGCAGCAGCGCAAACCGGACATCACCCTGGCCCATAAAATGCTCGACGACTGGGAACCGACGATCCAGCTGCGCGACGGCCTGCTGAAAACAATCGCTTACTTCGAAGAGGTCTTATCGCGGGGGGGGGTCAGGCGCTGACGATCGTCCGCCGTTTCCACTTCGCCGCCCCAGCCGTCCCCCGATACTGCCGTTCCCGCCGATCCTTCGATCGTTCCCGCCGGGCCGTCATTTCCCCAGATAATCGCGGAGCGCCGCTCCGGCCAGCCGCACCAGCGTCCGCGTAGGATGCAGTCCGGCAAATCCGTTGAGCATGCCCCAATCGTGTATCACGCCGTTGAAACGCACGGTCGTAACCTCGACGTCCGCCTGGTCCAGCAGGCGTCCCATCTTCTCGCCCTCGTCGCGCAGAATGTCGTTTTCGGCGACGGCGATCAGTGTCGGCGGCAGTCCCCGCAGGCGTTCCGCCGAAGCCCGCACGGGCGACATCAGGTCGCTGCCGCGCTGCGCCGGGTCCGAGACATACTGTTCGAACATCCACTTCATCAGAGGTGCGGTCAGAAACCGCTGACGCCCGTACTCCGCATAGGAATCCCAGTCATATCCGGCGTCGGTCACCGGCCACATCAGCACCAGCGTGCGAATCTGCGGCCCGTCGTGATCCTTGGCCAGAAGAGCCGCCGCCAGCGACATGTTGCCGCCGACGCTGTTGCCGGCCAGAGCCAGCCGGCTGCCGTCCACACCTATTTCACGGCCGTTTTCGGCCACCCACTTCACGGCAATATAAATCTCTTCGACGGCCTGCGGGAAACGGGCTTCGGGCGAAGGCGTGTAATTGACGAAAACCGCCGCACAGCCCGACTCCGCGACCAGGTCGCGCACCAGCCTGCGGTGGGTCGGATAATCGCCCAGCACCCAGCCGCCGCCGTGGACAAAGACGAAAACCGGCAGCCGCTCTCGGCCGGTTCCCTCCGGCCGCATAAGGTTCAGGCGCAGGGTGCGTCCCTCGCTTTCGATCGTCCGTTCGGACTCTTCGACGCCCGACAGATCGACGGGAACAGCGGCCTGGATATCCGCCAGCACGCGGCGCGCTTCGGGCACGGGCAGCGACTCGACGGCGCGACCGCCGCCGTTCAACACTTTCAGATAGTTTTTGGTCCCCTGCGACAAGTGTTCGTCGTGCAGGTAATCGGGAGCTTCTTTTACAGGATTCATAACAGATCGTTTTAAAGTTTTGCGATCTGCTGCAAAGGCACTGCCACAACCGAAAAAGCGGCCCGGAAAAAATCCGGACCGCTTTTCAGTTTCAGCCGACAGCCGTTACTGCGCCATAGCGTGGCGGTAGCCGTCGATTTTGGCCCAGTCGCCGCGGGTGAAATCCGGAACGGCGACAGGCGCGTTGTTGTGTTCGAGCGAAGCCGCCGTCAGCGCGCCGATGCAGGACCACTCGGCCGCGTCGTAAACGTCCTGATCGAGCGGCAGGCCGTGCTGCAGGCAGTAAACCAGGCGGTAGTCCATGATGAAGTCCATGCCTCCGTGACCGCCCACCTGACGGGCCTTATCCTCGATATCGCGGACGATCGGGTGCTTGTAACGCTCCATAAGCATCTTCCGGGCCTCGTCGGGAATGAACGAGTGTTCGCTCAGGTTCTCGTGGTCGGGCAC
>CAKVKI010000248.1 GCA_934754975.1 uncultured Alistipes sp.
TAACAGCCCCCATTGCTAACGTACGGCGGTTCTTAATCGTATGTTTCAGTTCCAGAATATCGTCTGTCGATTCGTAGGTCACGGTGTGTATGCCCGGAACCATGCCTTCGCGCACGGAGCGGATTTCGAGCTGTTCCGCGGCGGCGTCCGCCGGGGTTTCGATCCGGTTCGTCGCGTGTTCGATTCCCGGCGCGTAGTTCACCCACGCGGTCTTGTCGTGCAGTTCCGAGATGATTCCTTCGGCCAGCGTGATGGCCGTGCCGCTCGGGGCGTCCTTCTTCTGGGTGTGGTGTACCTCTTCGATGCTTACGTCATAGCCGCCGACGCGGTCGATCAGCGCCGCCAATTGACGGTTGAGACGGAACATCAGGTTTACGCCCAGGCAGTAATTCGAAGCATAGAACAGCGCCCCGCCCTTCTCGCGGCACAATTCCTGCAACTCGGCCAACCGGTCGGTCCACCCCGTCGTGCCGCTCACCACGGGAGTCGCGTTTTCGATGCAGGTGCGGATATTGCCGTAGGCCGTCGAGGGCATGGTGAATTCCAGCGCTACGTCCACCCCGGCGAGGTTCGCGGCGTTGAGGTCCGCGGCATTGTCGGTGTCGATCACCAATGCTACGCTGTGGCCGCGTTCGATGAGTATTTTTTCGATCTCGCGGCCCATTTTGCCGTAACCTATGATAGCTGCTTTCATGCTTTCCGTGTTTATTGTCGTGCAAATTCGTACAAAGATAATACAACCCGGCCGCACTGCCAAATTTTTCAGCCGCTGCCGCAGGCGTGTTTATATGCGCAAAGGATACGACCGGAATGAAGAAATGCGAAATATTTCTTTGTTTGCGGAATAATTATTAACTTTAAATGGCCGTTTGATTTTAATCCGGAATAAAAGTACGCTTTAATCTTTATATTTTGTAATAAATATGGAAAAAGAACAGAAAAAAACACGCACCGAGTGCGACCTGCTCGGGTGTGTAGAGGTGCCGGAAAACGTATTGTACGGCGTGCAGACCATGCGCGGGCTGGAAAATTTCCCGATCAGCAAATTCCGGCTGTGCGAGTATCCCCTCTTTATCCGGGGGCTGGCGATGGTGAAATTGGGCGCCGCCGTCGCCAATCACGACATGGGCCTGCTTTCCGATGAGCTTTTCAACGCCATTTCGCAGGCCTGCCGTGAAATCATGGAGGGCAAATTCCACGAATTCTTCCCCGTGGACATGATTCAGGGAGGTGCAGGCACCACGACCAACATGAACGCCAACGAGGTGATCGCCAACCGTGCGCTGGAGATCATGGGGCACGCGCGCGGCGACTACCAGTACTGCTCGCCCAACGACCATGTCAACTGCTCGCAGTCTACCAACGACGCCTACCCTTCGGCGATCCACCTCGGACTTTATGCCACGCATCTCGAACTGCGCAAACACCTCATGGAGCTGATCGCTTCCTTTGCCCGCAAGGGCGAAGAGTTCGCCAATGTACTCAAAATGGGCCGCACGCAGCTGCAGGACGCCGTACCGATGACCCTCGGCCAGACTTTTCATGGTTTTGCGAGCGTCCTGCAGGGTGAAGTCGAGAATCTCGACCATGCGGCTTCGGAGTTTCTGTCGATCAACATGGGCGCCACGGCTATCGGTACGGGCATCTGCGCCGAACCGGGCTATGCCGAGCGCTGTACGGCCGCTATCCGGGAAATTACGGGCTGGGACGTGAAACAGGCCGAGGACCTCGTGGGAGCCACTTCGGACACGGTCTGCATGGTCGGCTACTCTTCGGCCATGAAGCGCATCGCTTCGAAGATGAACAAAATCTGCAACGACCTGCGCCTGCTCTCTTCGGGACCCCGCTGCGGTCTGGGCGAATTCAACCTGCCGGCTCGCCAACCCGGCTCGTCGATCATGCCCGGCAAGGTCAATCCGGTGATTCCCGAAGTGATGAACCAGATCGCCTTCAAGGTCATCGGCAACGAACTCTGTGTGACGATGGCCGACGAAGCGGCGCAGATGGAGCTGAACGCCATGGAGCCGGTGATGGCCCAATGTTGTTTCGAGTCCGCCGAACTGCTTATCAACGGCTTTGACACGCTGCGTATCCGCTGTGTCGAGGGCATTACGGCCAACGAGGAGAAGTGCCTGCAGTACGTGCATAACAGTATCGGCGTGGTGACGGCGCTCAATCCGATCATCGGATACAAAAATTCGACGAAAATCGCCAAGGAGGCGTTGGAAACCGGGCGCGGCGTTTACGAATTGGTACTCGAACACGGCATCCTGACGCGCGAGGAACTGGACGAGGTGCTGAAGCCCGAAAATATGATTCGTCCCGTAAAACTGAATATTAAGCCGCGCCGTTAGGAAATTTTTTGTAATTTTGCGAAAACCTCATTGATCGCCATGCGTTATTTTCTCGAACTCCGGTACAACGGAGCCGCCTATTGCGGCTGGCAGCGGCAGCCCGACATGCCGTCGGTGCAGCAGACGCTGGAGCAGGCGCTCACGACCCTGCTGCGCGGGAAAATCGAGGTGACGGGGGCGGGCCGCACCGATACGGGCGTCAACGCTTCCTATTACGTGGCGCATTTCGACTGTGAGGAACCGGTGCCCGATCCGGCGCAGGTCGTCTACAAACTGAATTTCCTGCTTCCGGGCGACATCGCCGTGGGGAGCATGACGCCCGTCGGGGCGGATGCGCACGCGCGTTTCGCGGCCCGCGAGCGCGAATACCGCTACTATATCGAACCGCGCAAGAATCCTTTTTCGCGGGAGGTGACGTGGCAGTATTACGTGCCGCTGGACATGGACCGAATGAATGAGGCGGCGGCTTCGCTGCCGGAATACGACGATTTCACCTCGTTCGCCAAGCTCAATTCGAACAACAAGACCAATATCTGCCGCATCATGCATGCCGCATGGACGGCCGACGAGCGGGGCGTACTCTGCTTTACGATCCGGGCCGACCGTTTCCTGCGCAACATGGTCCGGTCGCTGGTCGGGACGCTGGTCGATGTGGGGCGCGGACGCTATACGCCCGACGGCTTCCGTGAGATCGTCGGGAGCCGCGACCTTTCGCGGTCGAGCGGCGGCGCTCCGGCGCAGGGGCTGTTCCTGAGCGACGTGGTCTATCCGCCCGGCGTATTCGAACGAAAAATGTTTTACTAAACTCTAATACTTCAAAACTATGATCGGAACTATTATTTGGCTGATCGGTGTCGTTTGCGCAATCTGGTGCGTCATGGACATCTTCAAGAAAAACATCTCGACCGCCGGCAAAGTCATTGCCGCTATCGTGGTACTGCTGACCAGCTGGCTGGGACTTGCGGTTTATTATTTCTACGGCCGCGACCATCTGGAAGAGTGGTTCAAATAAACAGGAAGGAGTCTCGGAAACGAGACTCCTTTTTTGTTCTTGGGGGGGGCGGGATTTTGCAATTCGGATTTAAAATTTTACTTTTGATCTACAATCCCTTTCCCCATGAAGAAATTTCTGTGGACATTGCTCTTCGCAGGAGGTGTTTTCTCCTGCTTTGCGTTTTCTCCGAAAGACCGGCTGATCGATTCGCTCAGGGCCGAATGCGAAACGGAACAAGATGCGCTTGAACGTGTCGCCCTCCTGTTGAATCTGAAGGATCTGACAGATGCGTCGAAAGACGAAATGTACTATTCCCGCAAACTTTTCCGCGAAGCTTTCGATGCCGGCGACGGATTTGCGGTCGGCGCCTCCCTCGGTTCGCTTGCTTCGTATTGTATCGGCAACGGCGGCGAAAGCCGTGATTCGCTCGATCTGCTCCTCGCCGAGGCGGAACCCCTGCTGCAAAACAGCAGTATGGAGGGCCTTGCGACCTACTACCGGATGGTGTGGCTGGCCCGCCGGATTCAGACGGCCCCTCATGAGAAATCCCAGCAGTATTGCCGCGAATACCTCGATTCCATCCGCACCGCTCCTGCGGGAGATGTCTACCAAGAGGCCGCGCGGCTGTTCCTGAGCGGCGTGGCGGCTTACCGGCTGGCTTCGGCCAAGGGACAGATGCAGATGGAGCGGGGACTGCCCTATTGGAACGACGAACTCGCGCTGCTTCCGAAAATGCAGCCGACGGCCCGCCGGAATTTTCATGCCAACCTCATAACCTGCCTGATCTCCGTATACAGCAAGCTCCGGGATCAGGAGGCGCTGGTGCGTACGGCGGACGGCTACCTGGCTATGCTCGACGCCTATTACCGCGAACCGGAGATCGTGCGCCGCAGGCCCTACATTTCCCGGGAGATGTCCTATCTGGTTTGCTACTACACGATGTGTACCACCG
>CAKVKI010000249.1 GCA_934754975.1 uncultured Alistipes sp.
GCAGGTGCGTATCCTCCGCACGACGCGTTCGCGGATCGAGTTGGCCCGGGTCCGGAAGTTGTGAGAATTTTTATGATATAATAAGGGCCTTTTCCGAATAAATTTTACTACCTTTGACTGCTAATTCGAAATAATACGAATAATTTACAATTTATATGGCAAGTTTAAACACTTTACGCACCAAGTTCGGCATCGTGCTGTCGATTGTCATCGCAGGCGCCCTCTTGGCTTTCATTCTCTCCCTGAAGACCGAAATGGGCTTCTCGGGCAACGATCCCCGGGTCGGTGTTATCGACGGTGAAAAGATCAACTATTCGGAGTATTACAACCAGTACGAGCAGGTCAAGGCGCAGAGCGGCGCTCAGGAGAGCAACGAACAGCAGTCGGCGATGCTTGCCAACGCTGCCTGGCAGGCGCTGATCGGCAAATACGTGCTGAGTCCCGGATTCGACAGGATGGGACTTCGCGTTACCGAGCCCGAGCGCATGTCGCTGGTCAGCGGCCAGCACCCTTCGCAGGCGTTCTACAATGCCTTCGCGGATCCCCGCACGGGTGAGTACAACGTCGCCGCCGTTCACCAGTTCCTCTCCGAGGCCGAAACCAATGCACAGGCGCAGCAGGCCTGGGCGCAGCTCAACGAGCAGGCCCGCATGGAGCGTCAGGTCGCCAAATTCCTCGGCCTGATCAAGGGTGGCGTGTATGTCAATTCGCTCGAAGTGGCCAACGGTGTGAACTCCGCCAATAATACCTATGCCGGCAAGTGGGCCGGTAAAAAATACTCCGCGGTTCCCGATTCGCTGATTCAGCTCAAGTCGAGCGACATCAAGGAGTACTACAACAGCCACAAGAATATGTTCAAGCAGACGCCGTCGCGTGCGCTTTCGTATGTCGTATTCGAGGTCGCCCCGACCGACGACGACATGCTGGCGCTCGAAAAGAGCGTTGCCGAGGTGGGCGCGCAGTTCGCCGCTACCGGGGAGCTGAAGTCGTTTGTCCGCGCTAACCGCAACGGCAAGATCGCCGACAACTATGTTTCGGCGAAGCAGCTTTCGGAAGAGGAAGCCAAAGCCCTGCTCGACGGTGCGACCTACGGTCCCGTACTCAAGAACAACGAATGGACGATGGCCCGTGCGCTGGACAGCAAGATCGTTCCCGACTCGATGGGCATTCGCCACATCGTACTCCCCTATACGCAGGAAGCGCTGGCGGACAGCCTGCTGACCGTGCTTAAGGGCGGTGCGAACTTCGCTCAGGTCGCTGCGCAGTATTCGGTTTATGACGCTACCGCCGCCAACGGCGGTGAGGTGGGCGTTATGCCGTTCTCGGCCTTCTCGGGCGAGTTCGC
Source organism: uncultured Alistipes sp. (assembly GCA_934754975.1). Taxonomy (GTDB): domain Bacteria; phylum Bacteroidota; class Bacteroidia; order Bacteroidales; family Rikenellaceae; genus Alistipes. The sequence goes on from CAKVKI010000249.1 coordinate 1,346, forward strand.
TGCCGCGCTTGCCAATGCGAAAGCCGGCGATATCGTGAAGATCGCTTCGGGCGACGCCATTCAGCTGATGCAGGTTTACCGTGCCGACAAACCGTCGAAGCACGTTCAGGTAGCTACGATTACCTATCCGGTCGAAGCTTCGGCTGCAACCCGCCGCGACATCCACAATCAGGCCGGCACCTTCTCGGTGAACGCCAAAGGTTCGGTGGAAGCGTTCAACGACGCTGCTTCGGGGGCTGCCGTTACGCCGCGCATCGCTTCGCTGGCGCAGGGGGAACGTACGATCCGCGGTCTTGAGGATTCGCGTGATGTCGCCCGCTGGGCTTACGGTGCGAAGGTAGGCGATGTTTCTGAGATCTTCCCGGTAGGCAAGGATTATGTGATTGCCATGCTGACCGAGATCGACGACAGCGAGTTCACTCCCATTGAAAAGGTGTCGGCTCAGATACGTGCGCAGGTACTCCGCGATAAGAAGTACGACTATATCGTGAAGGAACTCTCCGGTTCCACGCTCGACGAGCAGGCTAAGAGTCTCGGAACAGAGGCCGCAGATTTCGACAACGTGACTTTCGGGGCTTTCTATGTGAACGGTCCCGGTTTCGAACCCCGTCTGATCGGCGCTATCTCGTCTACGACCGAAAAGGGCGTTCTCTCGGCTCCCGTGAAAGGTCTGAGCGGCGTATATGTCTTTGAGGTGGACGACATCCAGACCTCGGACAAGCAGACTGCCGAAGGCGAGAAGGTGCGTGCGCAGGCTATGGCCGAAAGCATGGCACAGCAGTTCTCGGTGCAGGCTATCCAGCAGATGGCCAAGATTCAGGACCTGCGCGGAAAATATTTCTAAACCGATTTTTCGATACATAAGGAAGAACGCCGGAGTATTCCGGCGTTCTTTTTGTTATTTTTGCGTATATTTAGGAGTCGTATTAAAACTTATCGCATACCGTTATGAATAATTTCATTTATCACAATCCTACGAAACTGGTTTTCGGCAAAGGACAGATCGCGAAACTCGGCAAGCTGATTCCTGCCGGTAAGAAGATCATGATTACCTTCGGCAGCGGCAGCGTGCGCCGCAACGGGGTTTACGATCAGGTCGTAAAGGCGCTCGAAGGGCGCGACTGGGTCGAGTTCTGGGGCATCGAACCCAATCCCTCCGTCGAGACGGTCCGCGAAGCCGTCGCTCTGGGCCGTGAGAACGGTTCCGACTTCCTGCTGGCCGTAGGCGGCGGATCGGTTATCGACGGCACGAAACTCATCGCTGCGGGCCTGCTCTACGACGGCGATCCGTGGGATATCGTACTTAAGGGACAGGCGGATAAAACGGTTCCGCTGGGCACCGTCCTCACGATGTCGGCCACGGGATCGGAAATGAATTCGGGTTCCGTAATTTCGCGTCAGGAAACCAAGGAGAAGTTCGCTTTCTACGGCGATTATCCGGTCTTCTCGATCCTCGATCCCGAAACGCTCTTCTCGCTGCCGCCGCGGCAGATCGCCTGCGGGCTGTCCGATACGTTCGTGCATGTGCTGGAACAGTACATGACCACGCCCGGCCAGTCGCGCCTGATGGACCGCTGGGCCGAGGGCATCCTGCATACGGTGATCGAAATCGCGCCGAAAATCCGGGAGAACCAGCATGATTATGCCGTAATGTCGGAGTATATGCTCGGTGCGACGCTGGCGCTGAACGACATGATCCGCATGGGCGTCACGCAGGACTGGGCGACGCATATGATCGGCCACGAGCTGACGGCCCTGCACGGACTGACGCATGGTGCGACGCTGGCGATCGTCATCAACGGCACCCTGCGCGTGCTTAGGGAGCAGAAGCGCGGAAAACTGCTGCAATACGGCGAACGTATCTGGGGCATTGCCGATGGTTCGGAAGAGGAGCGTATCGACCGTACGATCGAAGCTACCGAAAAATTCTTCCGTTCGCTGGGGCTTTCGACCCGGCTTTCGGAGGAGGGTATCGGCGAACCGACGATCGCCGAAATCGAACGCCGCTTCAATGCCTCCGGCGCTAAGTTCGGCGAAGCACAGAACGTGGACGGCGCCATGGCGCGCCGGATACTCGAAGCGTGCATGTAGGCCGTTCGCACCGGATTTAAGCAAAGGGCTGTCTAACAAGTCCCCGAAATTGGAAATCACCCCTGCCAGAGCTTTATCTGACGGGGGTGAAATTCTAAAAATCGGACTTGTTAGACAGCCCTTTTGTTTTCGGAGGTGCGTTCCATGTAAATCGGTCGGTTTTGCGAAAGCGGGGAATTCCGTCATCGCCCGCTTTTCCCGCTCTTTTTATCTGACCGGATAAAAAAAATACCCTCCGGGAAAACCGGAGGGTATCGCTATTACTTTCCGTCGCTTTAGTCGGCGAGCAGAATTTCGAGCATTTTGATAGCTGCGGTGGCGATCGGCGTACCGGGGCCGAAGATGGCGGCGGCGCCGTCCTTATACAGCTGATCGTAGTCCTGCGCGGGGATCACGCCGCCGACGATGACGATGATGTCTTCGCGGCCGAGCTTCTTCAGCTCTGCGATGATCTGCGGCACGAGGGTCAGGTGGCCGGCGGCCAGCGACGAGACGCCCACTACATGCACGTCGTTCTCGACGGCCTGCTTGGCGGCCTCCTCGGGAGTCTGGAACAGCGGACCCATATCGACGTCGAAGCCGATGTCGGCGTAACCCGTGGCAACCACCTTAGCGCCGCGGTCGTGGCCGTCCTGGCCGAGCTTGGCGATCATGACGCGCGGCTGACGACCCTCTTTCTTGGCGAACTCGGCGCACAACTCCTTGGCGCGCTCGAACTGTTTGTCGTTTTTCACTTCTGAACTGTATACACCTGAGATGGAACGGATAACTGCTTTGTAGCGGCCTACGACGACTTCGCAGGCATCGGAGATCTCACCCAGCGAAGCGCGGACCTTG